>JAYTXB010000852.1:0-29568 GCA_043743205.1 Schlesneria sp. | reverse complement strand
CGCGACTGCGACACAACAGGCAACCCAAGTCCAAATCTTCCGCATGAACTGATCTCCTAACCGTGTGACTGATCCGAGACGGTGCGGCCCGAGATTGGCAAGTCAGCGCCGCTCTCCAGACCTGGACATGTGCGATCCCATCTGGGTGAAAAGCACCGTCATAACCGGGGCGAATTAGACGCGGGTGTCTAAGCCGTGTCAACCTCGCTGTAAGTCCCACAACGTCAACCCAAGCCCTTGCCTGACAAGCCATATCAAAACGGACAAGATTGTTTTTCCAAGTCGCTTCGATGCGGCGAAAGTGGCCGATAGACTGCGACCCCGAACATTACTCCTCCCTGAATTCCCCCAAGTGAGTTGGCTTCGATGAATCGAACTTTGTCACGATCCCTGACGCTCGCGGTTGTTTTGGCCTGTTCGATCGGCTGGCTCGCGCCAGCACTGGCGGTGACCCCACCGAACATCGTGTTGATTCTGGGAGACGATCAGGCGTGGAACGACTACGGGTTCATGGGGCATCCCGAGATCAAGACTCCACATCTCGATCGACTCGCCAGTCAGAGCGCGTGCTTTACGCAAGGTTATGTGCCGAGCAGCCTCTGTCGCCCGAGTCTCGCGTGCATCCTGACGGGGCTCTACACACATCAGCACAAGATTTCTGGAAACGATCCGCCGAAAGGGACCGACCGTGTTGAGATGCTGCGTCATGTGAGGCGGCTCCCGATGATTCCGAAGTGGCTCGGTGAACGAGGCTATTCCAGCTTTCAAAGCGGCAAGTGGTGGGAAGGTGCTCCAGCAGAGGGAGGCTTCACGGCTGCCATGTCTCATGGCGATCCGACTCGCGGCGGCCGCCACGGTGACGTGGGATTGAAGATTGGGCGCGAAGGAATGAAGCCGCTCTTTGACTTCATGGACGGAGCCACAGGAAAACCGTTTTTCCTGTGGTACGCACCGATGCTGCCACACACGCCACACAACCCGCCGGAACGCTTGCTGGCGAAGTATCAGCGTCAGGTCCAGCCGCTACCGATCGCGAAGTATCACGCTATGTGTGAGTGGTTCGACGAAACAGTCGGCGAGTTGTTGGCTCATCTCGACCAGAGTGGTCTCGCTCAGAACACAATGGTCGTCTTCGCGTGCGACAACGGTTGGATTCAGCAACCGAACGGAAATCAGTTCGCCCCCAAGAGCAAGAAGTCTCCGTATGACGGTGGCTTGAGAACCCCGATCCTCGTTCGTTGGCCGGGTCACATCGAGCCAGCTCGCATCGAAACTCCGGTCAGTTCGATTGACATCGCTCCGACGATGTTGGCAGCAGCGGGAATCACACCGAAGGAACCGCTCCCCGGCCTCGATCTCACAACACTCGCCTCGAACGCAGGCAAGTCCGAACGAACCACAGTGTTTGGAGCCATCTTCGATCACGATGTCGCCGACATTGATCGTCCCGAACGGAGCTTGCACTTCCGCTGGTGTCGCTCCGGAAACTGGAAGCTAATTCTGCCGCATGGTTCGCTGGCAGAGACCTCCAAAGCGGAGCTGTATGACGTGGCGATCGATCCGCTCGAAACTAAAAACCTCGCGGAACAGCATCCCGATCAAGTCGTCCAACTTCAGCAGCAAATCGAACACTGGTGGTCCGTGCCGCGATAAAGCAAGGCAGAACGGGAGGAAGGGAGCACCCCGTCCGCTAGGCATTGAATGCCAAAGCAAGAGTGTTCATCGTCCAAATCCATCCTCTTTCTGTGTCTCGACTTCGGTACTGAGGCCCGTCCCCCTCATGATTGGTCAATCATCGCGGTGAGCGGTTAGAGGAAGTTCAACATGCGTGTTGCTTGGCGAGTTCCGTTGGCCTTGCTGTCACTGATCGCAGTCTTGGTCGGCAGCGGCGTTGCTCAAGAGTCGCCGCCGCCGATGCGCGCCACGAACACCGGTGATGTGGCGAAAGCGGTCCTCACGCCTGAGGCGAAGTTGTTTGAGAGCGCCGTCGCACCGCTGCTGACTCGACGTTGTGCGAGTTGTCACACGGGAGACCAAGCGAAGGGGAAGCTGGACCTCTCCACGCGTGAGAAACAGTTGGCGGGTGGTGAGAGTGGTCCGGTACTGGTGCCCGGTCAGGTTGAGGAGAGTGCTCTTTGGCAACGAGTTTCCGCCGAAGAGATGCCTCCGAAGCACTCTCTGACCGCTGATGAAAAGAACGTGTTGAAAAAGTGGATCGAATCAGGAGCCGTTTGGTCGGGCGGGCCGCTCGATCCTCTGTCGGTCTCATCTGAACATCGGGCCGGTCGCGACTGGTGGTCGCTTCAACCGATCGCTCGCGTGAATATCCCGGAACAAGGCAAACAGCATTTTCCACGCTCGCCCATCGATAACTTTGTCCGCACGAAGCTTGATGAACACAAACTTCCATCGTCCCCTGAAGCTGACCGACGGACGCTGATTCGTCGCGTGACGTTCGACCTCACGGGGCTACCTCCAGCACCGGATGGAGTGGATGAATTCGCGAATGATCTCGCGCCGGATGCGTTCGAGCGGCTCGTTGATCGGCTGCTCGCGTCACCCCATTACGGTGAGCACTGGGCACGACACTGGCTAGATGTGGTGCGGTTTGGTGAGAGCAACGGCTTCGAGCGAGACTTGCCTCGACCCAATGCGTGGCATTATCGCAACTGGGTCATCGATGCGCTCAATCGCGACCTGCCGTATGACGAGTTTGTGCGTTGGCAACTGGCAGGAGACGTGCTGGCTCCCGATGACGTTGAGGCATTGAAGGCGGTCGGTTTTCTGGTAGCGGGTGCGCATGACACGGTTGTTCCGGTCGTTGATCGCATGCGTGCCATGATGCGGCAGGATGAACTGGAAGATACGGTCGGCACCGTCAGTCAGACGTTCCTCGGCCTGACCGTGAACTGTGCCCGTTGTCATGACCACAAGTTCGACCCGATCTCAACCCGTGAGTATTACCAGATCGCGGCAGCGCTGTCGGGAGTCGATCACGGCGAGCGAGACTTTACTTCGACCAAGGTGACTCAACAGTTGCAGGAGACGCTGTCGCGCATCGACTCGCTCGCCAAGTTGCTGCGCGAACAAGAGGCACCGATCCGCGAGGCGGTTCTCGCAGAGAGACGCCGGGCGAATGAGGTTGGTGAACAAGGCCAAGAAGCCCGCGTTTCCCCGGCCGCTCTCCCCGCAAAGCCAAGGCGAAGGGAGCAAACGCTGGCCGCGACACCGCTCGCCGCGTGGGATTTTTCGAAAGACCTCAACGACCAGCTTGGCTCAATGCACGTGACGCTGCACGGTTCGGCGAAGCTGGAGGCGAGCGGGTTGCTTGTGGATGGAACGACAGCATTCGCCAGCACCGCGCCGCTGCGCCGCGATCTGTTGGAAAAGACAATCGAGGTGCGAGTGCGTCTGAAAGCACTCGACCAACGCGGCGGCGGTGCGATCAGCTTGCAAACAACCGACGGGCACACGTTCGATGCGATCGTTTTTGGTGAACAGGATGCGATCCGCTGGATGGCCGGAAGCAACGGGTTCGCCCGCACGCTGTCGTTTGAAGCGACCGCCGAGGATCAGGCCGACAAGCAATTCGTCGTCCTCGCTCAGGTTTATCGCGCCGATGGCACGATCACCGCTTATCGCAACGGCCAGCCGTATGGCAAACCGATCCGGAAAGAATCGGCGATCCTGTTTGAAGCGGGCAAGTCGCAGATCGTGTTCGGCTTGAGGCACGGTACGGAGGCGGGAGGCAATCGCATGCTCAGCGGGCTCATCGCGTCGGCCCGCTTGTATGACAAGGCGTTGTCGGCCGAAGAGGTCGCGATCACCGCAGGCTCGGTGAACAAGTTCGTCACCGAAGCTGAGATCGCCGCGAAGTTGTCGGCCGATGACCGGCGAGTCCGTTCGTCGCGTCAAACCGAACTCAATGCCCTGCGACTCCAGCACGCGGACCTCGCGAAGAACGGGCCGGTCAAACTCTACACAGCTATCGCCACTCAGCCGGCGCCGATGAAGGTCCATCAGCGCGGCAGCGTGACTTCACTGGGAGAAGAAGTCGCGCCGGCCGGTCTCGCCGCGATCCAGAGCCTCGATCCCAGCTTCGGCCTCAAGCCCGACGCCATCGAGTCGCATCGTCGCCTTCGTCTCGCCAACTGGATTACCGATTCTCGCAACCCGCTCTTCGCGCGCGTGATGGCCAATCGAGTCTGGCACTATCACTTCGGTGCTGGCCTAGTTGAGACTCCCAACGACCTTGGCTTCCACAGCGGCAGGCCGAGTCATCCGGAATTGTTGGAGTGGTTGGCCCAAGAGTTCAGCGCCCCTCAGGTCAAAGCCGTCCTCTCACCCACGACTTCGGGCGAAGAGACAAGGCCGTCACAACGATTCTCTCTCAAACGGCTTCATCGACTCCTCGTCACCTCGGCCACGTACCGACAAGCATCGACGTTCGACGAAGCGGCCGCGAAGCTCGATGCGGGAAACCGATTACTCTGGCGGATGAGCCCACGTCGGCTGGAGGCCGAGTCGGTGCGAGACACAATGCTCGCCGTGGCCGGTCAGTTGAACGACGAACTCGGAGGCAAAGGCTACTCCGACACGAACTCGTACTTCTTTAAGGGGACTCAGTTCTACGACCCGATCGATCCGACCGGCTTCCCAAACCAGCGCCGCACGATCTACCGCATGTCAGCGCGAGGCGGTCGCAGCCCGTTCCTCGACACGTTCGACTGTCCCGACCCGAGCACGACCACGCCAAAGCGTTCGTCTACGGTGACACCGCTTCAGGCGCTGTCGCTGATGAACCATTCGTTCGTCCTGCGCTCGGCCGATCAGTTCGCAAGCCGCTTGAAATCTGAGACTGGTCCCAACGCGGATGTTCAAATCGTTGCGGCCTATCGTCTGCTCTACAACCGCGCACCAGATCACGATGAACTCGACTTGAGCCTCGCATTCGTGAAGCGACGCGGCCTCCCCGCCTTCTGCCGCGCCATGTGGAATTCGTCGGAGTTCTTGTTTGTGGATTAAAACGCGAAGTGAAGGTCGGGAAAAAAAATTCGGTTTGTCAGCGTTGAACTGGCAAGAGTCCCGCGGTACCCGCCGCGCGACACGACCGCTGTCTGCCGCTGAACAACGACTGTGACAACATCACTCACAACATCACCGCGGGCGTAGAGACGATCTCGTCATCTTCCTATCCGTGTTCGCTGAGGACACGTTCGCCTCGTGATCGTTCTGACCGAACGAAATCCCTTCGTCGTCGAATGCTGTGCTGCATCTGCTCCGCCGTCAGAACGTCGGCGAACGGGAGTCCCTCGCCCTGCAACAACGACCGCCGCACCAAGTCAAGCGATCTCTCTGCGCGTCCACCGGTTGGTGTAAAAGCTGGAGACCCTCCTTGGCTCAGCCTCTTCGCGCAGTCCAAGGAAGGTCTCACCGACGGCGAAAGCAAGGCCAAGCCGGTCTCACCACCACGCCCAACCTCTCGCTCCGCCCTCAAAATTCTCATCGCCCCCCAACTCCAGCACATGCCCTCGCGCGTGCGTCCTCCCGCTACGCGCCGAACAAATCCCAATGGTCAACGGCAGTGCCATTCGGGCCAGACGCCTTTGATCTGACTAGGCATTGGCCTGCCGGACGCCGCCTATTTCTTTTTCGCGTCGTATTCCTTCCAGAACTCTGCGGCGGTCTTGTCGACGATCCAGCTGGTTATCGGATCGGATCGGAAACCGATGCGGGTGAGCTTGGGAAAGGCGCGGAGGAACTCGATGTTGGTCGCGTTCGGCGGAAGCTGGATATTCTGAAGCTCCTTGCAATCCGCGAGCGGCGAAAGGTCGGTGATCTCTTTGCAATTGAGCAGCCTCACAGAAGTGAGCGGCATCCCGCGCAGGACCGTGAGATCCTTCACATTCGTCCCGATGATCTGCAAAGACTCGAGCCGCATCCCCTCCAGCGGACTCAGGTCGGTGACCTGGACGTTGGCGAGCGAGAGCTTCTTCAACGCCATGCCGCGCAGGGGGGTGAGATCCGTGACGGCTGTGGCCCCGATGTTGAGATCGCTGATCGGCGTGCCCTTCAGGATCGTGAGGTCGTTGATCGCGGTGTTGCTGAGGTCCATCTGCCAGGTGTCGTCGGGCAGTCGCTGGACGTTTTTGATCACGACGCCCGATTCGCGCAGCGTTCGCAGCCAGGCTTGGCTGTCGTATTCCTTCCAGAACTCGACGGCGGTCTTGTCGGGGCGGTAGCCGTTTTTCGGATCCTGCGTGAAGCTGAGCCGCTGGAGTTTGGGGAAGGCGCGGAGGAACTCAATGTTCTTCGCGTTCGGCGGAAGGAGGACGGTCTGAAGATCCTTGCTCTCCACCAGCGGCGAAACGTCGGTGAGCGAGGTGCAGTTGCAAAACTTCGCCTCAAACAAGGGCATGCCGCGCAACACGGAGATGTCGGCCACTTTGGTATGCGCCAGTTCCAATTGTTCGAGAGACATGCCCTCCAGCGGACTCAGATCGCTGACATGGGTGCGGGACAGATTGAGTTCCTTAAGCGGCATACCTCGCAGCGGTCGCAAGTCGGCAACGACCGTTTCGTAGAGCCGGAGACTTTTGATGGGCATCCCCTGTAATGGCGAGAGGTCCGTGACTCTGGTTCCCCCGAGCCCCAGTCTCTCGATCGGCATCCCTCGGAGCGGGCTGATGTCGATGACGTTCTCTCCCACGAGATCCAGTCCCAACTTGCCGTTTTCGAGTCGATGCAATGCCTGAGGCCTGATCCCAGACTCCTGGAGCTTGCTGACTAAGCCGTAGGTCTCCCAGAACTCGGCGACAGTGGAGTCGGGAACGCCGTTGAACAGTTGAAATCCCAGCCGCTTGAGTTGGGGGAGCTTGCGCAGCGCATCGACATTCCGCACTTGGACCGGAACGGTGACCTTTTCCAATGTCGGAATCTTCGCGAGCGCGGTGACATCGGTCAGGTTCTGGCAGCCGTCGAGATAGAGTTCGCGGAGCGGCAACTCCGTCAGCGGCGAGATGTCCGTGAGCTTCGAGCAGTTGTTCAGATAGAGGCGGTCAATGGACATTCCGCGCAGCGGACTCAAATCGGCGACGGCATCGCTGGTAATACTGAGCTTTTCCAGTTTCAGGTCATGCAGGGGCGTCAGATCAGCAAATGGACAGCGGTGGAGGTCGAGTTCGATGATGGGCATGCCTTTGAGGATCGAGAGGTCACGCAAAGGCTGGTCGCGAATGTCGAGCGTATAAGTCCTCGTCGAATGCCTTCGGAACTTGAACGCGATTCCGTTCTTTCGCAGTGCCGAGAAAAAAGTCTGCTCGCGGTCCCACTCTTGCCAAAAGAGGTCCTTCGATCCGGTGGCCGCATAGCCCATGCGGTTCATGATCTCTGATCCGAGTTGACGCAGTTGGGGAAGATCGCGCAGTGTGCCGATGGCTTCGTAATCTTTCGCAGGCAGGTCACGATAGGTGGTCGGAAGCAGGAGAAGTTCGAGGGTCTTGAGCTCCGCAAGCACCGCGTAGTTGCGCGCGTCCTCGCAACCCCAAATCACCAGCTCTTTCAGCGGCTTGCCGCGCAGGACCGCTAGGTCGGTGATGCGGTTGCGCTGCAGGTAGCACTTTTCCAACGGGAGTTGGGCGAGTGGCGAAAAATCCAGCACCGGAGCCATCGACAGATCAATGGTTTTGATGGGCATCCCGATGAGCGGAGAAAGGTCGGCCACGCGCGTTTCGCGGAGATTGATCTCCTCCAAGGGCATCTTTCGAATCGGATTCAGGTCGCTGATGGGACAGCGTTTGCATTCAATCGATTTTAGCCGTAGCGCGCCGATCGCGGTGAGGTCGGACACTCTGCTGCTGGACACATCCAGCTTCTCCAGCGTCTGCATTTCACCGAGCGGTGTGAGATCCGCCACGCTCGTTTCGCTGACGTTCAACTCAATCAAGTCGAGCCCGCGCAACTGGGAGAGATCAGTCAGCTCCTGGCATTGGGAAAGGTTCAGCGCTGCGAGCGGCGCACCGGCAAGCGGAGTCAGATCGAGCACCTTGGTGTCGCTGAGGTCGAGCGCGAGCCGGCCGTCTTCGCGGACGGTGAGGCGTTTTTCCAGCGGGTTCTCGGCGGACACCGGGAGGTCTTTGAGCCGCGCGAGCCAGTATTCGACGAGCAGCTTCTTCTCCTCGCCAAGCAGCCGCGCCACGGGCATCAGTTCCGCCGCAGGACGCTGTTGCCGCTGCATGGCGAGGTGGATTTTCGCGAGGCTTTCGCGGGAGAGCTTGCCATCATCGTTCGGTTTCGCTGCCAGCAGTTCGTCACAGAGCTTTGCAGAAGCCTCGGCGCGCGCGAGGGTCGGCTGCACATTCAACGCTTCGCGGTAAATCGCGGCGGCTTCGGCAAGTTTGAGCTGGCACTGAAGCAGGTCGCCTTTCGCCACGAGATATTCGGCCGCGTCGGGCCGCAGCTTCACGGCGTAGTCGAGCTTTTCGATGGCCTCGCTGAATTGCTCCTTCGCCACCAGCGAGCGTGCCTGCTCGGCGAATGCCGGGGCGGTCGCACGCAATTCGTCCAGCACGGCCACGGCGCGTCGCTCCTCCGACTTGGCCCGTTTCGCCTCGCTATCCGCTCGCGCCCCCTGCCACACGCTGGCCGTCAGCCCCACGACGAGCGATGCCGCGACGGCGACGCCAGCTGTGAAAGTCAGCTTTTGGCGCCGATGGAGTTCCTCAGCCCGAACCTGGGCATCCACTTTCGCCAATTCTGTTTTGCGGAGTTTGGTTTCGACCGATTGCAGGTATCCCGAGACTCGTTCGGCCAATGCCCCTGCATCGCGCGGGCGGTCTTTTGGCTCTAGTTCCAGGCAATGCTTCGTGAGGGCAATCAGGTCAGCATCCGCCCCGCAGGCATCCAGTCGTGCCATGCAATCGTCGAGCTTCCCTCGCGAAGCCAGCCGAAACACGGCCGTGCCGTCGATTCCGACGTAGGGCGGCTGGCCGGTCAGAATCTCACAGAGGATGGCTGCCAGGCCAAACACGTCGGCCCGTTCGTCCAGGTTGTCGATTTCGCCCAACGCCTGCTCCGGCGGCATGTAGGCGGGCGTCCCCATCACGCTTCCCATCAGCGTCTGCGATCCGAGACTTCCCGGTGTCCCTGGCGAATCGCTGCCGACGCCGCTCCGCAGCGTCTGAATGATGCTCTGCCCCTGCTGAACTGCGCGAGACTTTTTTTCGTCAGCAACTCCGCCCGCAAGCAGCACCTTGGCCAATCCCCAGTCCATGACCTGCACTTCACCGAACGCCCCGACCATGATGTTCGCGGGCTTCAAATCGCGATGAATGACTCCGCGAGAGTGCGCATAAGCCATCGTCTGGCAGACCTGCTCAAAAATCCCCAGAAACCGGCCACGATCGGTCGAAGGCTCCGCACGATCTGCCAGCAGCTTCGAGAGCGTCTTGCCTTTGACCAGCTTCATGGCGAAGAACGGACGCTTGTCGGCAAACTGACCCAGTTCGTAAATCGGAGCAATCCCCGGATGCTGCAACTGGCCACCGATCTGTGCTTCCTCGACAAACCGCTGGATCACTTCCGGCTTGTCCTTGTGCTCATCCAGCAACACCTTGATCGCCAGATCCCGCCCCAGATCGGTGTCGCGCCCCTTGAGAATCGCTCCCATCCCGCCGCGAGCGATTTCACCCTGCACCTGATAACGGCTGTCCGAGTTTCGATCCGGCATCTCGGGCGACTTCGGCCGCACGACGGGATCACGCCCCTCCTCCGCCGTTTCTCGTAGCACGACGCGAGACAGATTGACCGTCTTTCCCAGGGCGTTCAGTACGCTGTGGTTGGCGTCCCCCAACACCACTGCGGCGTCCGCCGAGAAGACAACCGCCAGACCGCCCTCGAGCGACGCGAGTCGATCTTGGCCCGCCAGGAGCGTGGCCGCCAGTTCTGGAGCGGGCATTTCGAGAAAACTCCCGGCCTGCTGATGGGAGCGCAGCAATTGCTCGACCTCGTTGCGTAGCGACACGTTGTCGCCGCAGGACTGCGCCAGAAACGCGGCCCGCTGATCAGTCGTTTCGATTTCCAGTGCCGCTAGAAACAGGGAGTCGAGGTTGAGTTGTTCGTCCGACATCGATCACTCCAGAAACAGTCCGTTTGCCTGCACATACTCGCTTCGCCTCTTTAGTGCGAAATCCGTGGCAAGATCCCCTCATGGATTTTCCGATTTTCTGCGCGAGGCCGAACAAGGCGCAATCAGGCAAGCTACTCAACCCATTGCCTCCACGCCCATCGCCCGCCCGGCTCGGGCCTTACTGGCCATTCTGCAACTGGGCATGCAGCCAGGCGCGGGCGAAAGTCCAGTGTCGTTCAGCAGTCGCGTGCGATATGTCCAGCGCTTGGGCGGCTTCGGGAATGGTCATGCCGGCAAAGTAGCGGAGCTTCACGAGCTTGCCCTTCTCCGGCCAACGCTCTTCCAATCGACTCAGTGCTTCGTCCAGTGCCAGGAGTTCCTCATCGCGAGTCTCGGTTCCTGGATTCGCTGCGTCCAGGTCCACGCGACGTAGATGTCCGCCGTGTCGCTCGCTCTTCTTTCGTCGCGCATTCTCGATCAGGATCCTCCGCATCGCCTCAGCGGCCGCCGCAAAGAAGTGACCGCGACCATTCCACTGCTGCGCTTCGGGCACGTCCACCAGCCGCAAATACGCCTCGTGAACCAACACCGTCGGCTGGATCGTCTGGCCAGGCTTTTCCTGCGAGAGCTTCGCAGCGGCCAGTCTGCGCAGTTCGTGATACACGAGCGGCAACAGTTCATCCGCAGCGGCGGAATTGCCCTGCTCAATGGCCCACAAAATCCGGGTAACATCACTCATGGCCGCATTGTACTAGGCCAGCTCGGTTGATGTGTAACTGTCAGCAGACTGGCGGGGTCGCCCAGCTTGCTCCAGTCTATGCAGAAGCAAGCCGGGCCACCGGCGCGGTGCAAGCGACTGCTCCGGCCCCCTCCCAATAAATACCGCTGAGAGAACCTTTCACGATGCAGCTCTTTCACTTTCAGTGTCACCGGTTCATTGTCGGCCTCGCGCTGACGCTGGCGCTCATTCACTCTCTGGGAACCTTGCTGCGCGGGGAGACAATCTTCGTTGAGGCGGAGACGTTTCGGCCGTCGTCGTCGGGCTGGGTCGCGACGAGCAACGATCAGACGGGGCGAGCCTCTCGCACGCGGACGTTATGGGGCGCGGACGGACCGGGCGACGCCGTCGCCACGAAGAACGTCGCGCTGCGTGAGGCGGGGACGTATCGCGTGTGGGTCCGCTCGATTCAAGTTGGAGCGTGGCGCGGCCCGTTTCGACTGAGCGTCTCGACGGGTGCAAAGGAATTGGACGGACACGTCTTCGACCAGCAGCTCGACGGCACGGTAGCCGACTGGAATTACGCTTGGCACTCGTTCGACGCGGAACTGCCGCAGGGTGACGTGACGCTGACGCTCGCCAAACACGAGCAACAGAACTGCGTTGGTTACGTGCGACACGTCGATTGCGTGCTGCTGACAACCGACCTGAAACTGACCCCCGATCACCTACCGTTCGGGCCGCAGACACTCGTGCGTGTCACGCTGGGCGAGACCTACGACCGACCGGTCTATTTGCACCTGTTTGCGGACCACTATCGCGATCCGTGGTACGCGCACTTCGCCATCGGACAGGATGGCCTGCATGCGGCACTCGCTCCACCGGAGGGCAAGCTGCTCAAGCCGGGGGAGGCAACTCCGTGGTGCAATCTCACCCCGACTGTCTATCAGGATTCGGGAGCCGCGCTGAATCTGTCGCTGCGGCATAGCTATCACGAAAAGGCGAAACGCTTCCGCGCGAAGCTGGAGTTTGGACACAGGCGTAGCCGAGTTGTTCCTCAACTCGGAATCGAGTCAGGCAGTGACTTGGCGACGGAGGACATCGAAGTTGTGAAGACGTTCGACGTGACGGCCGAGCCGAACGGGCTGGTCGTGATCGTCCCTCCCGATTTGGAATCGCCCGCGAACGTCGCGCTGCTCAAACGCGATGCCGAATTTGCCGACGAAGTCGGTCGCAGGGCCGATGGCTTTACGTGGCCGACTCACGGCAAGCGCCCCGCCAAGATCCCGTTTCTGGCGACGGCCAACATCGGCGGCTACGAGCTGCCGGTCGATGCGGCGGTCGCGGCGCGCGAGCAAAAGACGCTCGGCTACTTCGGCTTCAACGGCGGGCCAGAGCGGATCCTGCACGGCCTGTGGCACACCAAAGGAGACTCGTACTGCCGCCCCGACCTCGACGCCATGCGTGCGCGAGTGAAGCACGAGATGGAACAGTTCCACAAATCGGGCCGCAAGCTGGACGACATCGCGGCCGTGATGCTGATGGATGAACCGACCGGTCAGACGGCAACGTTCGCGGCGTAGGACGAGGCTTATCGAGACAGCTTTCGCGCGTGGCTGAAGCACGCAAACTCACACCGCAGGAGTTACTCGTCGCAAGCTGGGACGAGGTCCGTCCGGTCGCGGAAACGGAACGAGACAAATACCCCGCCCTGCACTACCACACGCAACTCTTCCGCACGCGGGCGATCGGCGACTTCATGGCGACGCAGCGGCGGATCATCGAAGAGGCTTACGGGCGTTCGTTCCCGACACTGGTCAACTTCAGCGATGGCGCGGTCTATCACGCCAACTTTTGCAGCCAGGGAATCGACTACTTCGAGTTGCTCGATGCCGACGACCAGAACGCGATCTGGGGTGAAGACTGGTCGAACAATGCCTCGACCTATCAGTGCGGCACGTTCAACGTCGCGCTGATGCAGGCGGCCGCACGCAAACGAAGCCAGACGGTCGGGCATTACTTGATCGCTCACGCCGGTCGTACACCGTGGGACATCAAGACGAAAGCGACCAGCGAAACCGCACGCGGCGTCCGGCTGTGGCAGAATTTTTCCTACGGCCCGAACTGGGGGAGCCACGAAGGTGGTCCGGCTTGGAAGAGCCATCTCTGGCATCATCGACCGGAACTCTGGACCGCCAACGCCGAAATCGCACGCGAGATCGGTGCGGTCGAAGACTGGCTGCTGACCGCGAAACCCGCCGCCGCCGAAGTCGCGATTCTGTACAGCTCGTCTTCCGACATCTGGACCATGCAGAGCAACTTCGCGCACGGCTTCGATCGGATGCACACATGGCTCGCCCTGACGCATGCGCAAACTCCGGTGGACATCGTGCCCGAGCGGGAGATCGAACGTCTCGACCACTACAAAGTCTGCTATCTCTCCGGCCCGAATCTGACGCGCGCCGCCGCCGCGCGGTTGAAGAAGTGGGTCGAGGCGGGTGGCACGCTGTGGCTCGGCGCGGATGCCGCCGCGCGCGATGAGTTCAATCGTCCGCTCGATACGCTGGCCTCGTTGCTACCCGCTACGCGCGGCGAGTTGACCACGCCGGAACCGTTTCAAAATGCCGGCCGCTTCCTCAGTCATCTCACCGCGCGTGACACCGTGACCTGGGGCGATGACAAGTTGGAGGTCCTGTCGGTGAAGCAATCGCTCACGGCAGGCAAGACGGCCACGGTTCTTGCCACCTTCAGCGACGGCACTCCCGCTGTGGTCAGCGGTCGCGCTGGCAAGGGCCGCATCCTGCTCAGCGGATTTCTGCCCGCGCTCAGTTACATCAAACCGGCACTGGCCGCGCGACGACCACTCGATGAACAGGCTGACGAGCAGCGACGAACCGCCGAAGAGGCTCGGTTGAAGGGGAGCCTCTCGGCCGATCAGCCCGAAGCGACCAACGCCGCCGCCAGTGTCGCCCCCACGTCCCGCGCAGCAACAAACATCCCCGCCGAGACGCGCGAGTTGCTCGAACGTTCGTACAACCCGTGGCAGTTCTCGGACGGCATTCGAGCCAAACTGCTGACCCCCGTTCGCGACGCGCAGTTGCAACCGCGCGTCACCTGCGACACGCCGCTCGTCGATGTCGTCGCGCTCGACTGCGAGCAGGGCTTACTACTCGCGCTGTCGAATTTCTCGCTGAAACCGGTTCGCGAACTGCGTCTCTCCTTGCGCGATGCCGCTCGGTTCCAACACGTCGAATCCGTGCGCCACGGTCAGCTCAAATTCACTCGCACGGGAACAACCCTCCAGTTCACGCTCCCCCTCGAAGCCAACGACTTCCTCACGTTCCGCTGACCCGCCGCTCTATCTCCTGCCTGCTGCTTCCTCAAAACGGCCACGGCAACAGGACTGCGTGGTGCTGGAACAGGATCGCTCGTCCGGCGGCTCCGACGGCGGGGGTGAAGAAAAGCATGAAGACGTAGAAGCTCAGCAACGGCAGGAACATCACGTTGCAGACGCAGCGAACGAGGAACCAGCCGCGACGCTCCTTCTGCACCGCGCGCGAGTAGGCCCAGCCGATCAGGATTTTGGCGGGATAGATCGACACGATGAAGATCGGCGTCAACGCCCAACGCAGGTCTTGAGGGACCTCGAACAACTTGAACAGATACAGCGGCAACGACAGCGCGTAGAGGACGACGAGAGCCAGCAGGAAGATGATCGGCGTCCGTCGAAACAGCTCGCGGATGGAGCGGAGTTCTCGCATCGCGGAGAGACGATTCTCGGCGGCGAAGCGGGCTTGCAGAAACGGCACCCAACCGAGCGTCAGCACGAGCAACAATCCGCCGAGCAGCGTGAGCACGATCTGTCCCGGTTTCGACGTGTCGTTCAGTGCCCCGAACAACACGGTCGGAATAAACAGCAACACGAACGCGCCGACGAAGCCGCGCAAGCCGAGCCAGAAGTGGTGACGCAGTCGCAGTGCGGCGATGAACTCTTTCACCGCCAAGCTGGCCACGTCGATGTAGTCGCCGCGACGAAGCCGCTTCCACAACCACAGTCCGTTGAGCGGAGTCGGCCAAAAGAACAGCCTCAACCGTCCGCCGCGCGCGATCGCCAGCACGAGATGGATCGCTACAAAGCCACACAACAGAGTCAGTCCGATGCTCCAAGCGATGGCCACTCCCGAGCGCGGGGCAATCAGCGCGGCATCGCTCGCCGCATCCGCCACGAACCGGACGAGCCAATACCAAATCCACATCCCGAGCGCGATCCCGCCCAATTTCGGAGCGAGCGGCAACAATGGCATCGCGTACCGCAGCTTGCCCGTGCGAGCGACCCGCCCTTCCGCCTCCAGCATGAAGCCGAGTGCTAGCACGTTCACAATCGGGATCGCGGCCAGCAGCGCCAGAAACGCAAACAGGCTGACGACGCCAAACACCAACTCGAACAACCAGTACGCGGCGTGAAACGGTTTCCGCAGCGGATGAGGAAACGGCGGCAGCGACTCGAACGAGAAATAGCCCTGCTCGGCGAGGACCTCTTCCAGCGGAACCAGATCGTCGGTCGAGGTCACCGTCTCAACGTGCGGCATCACCACGGCACTGCCAGGCGATTCGAGAACGTCGTCCAATGGAACGAACTCACCCGGCGCTTCCGCCAGATTCGGCTTTCGTTTCATCCACGCCGGTCGGTCCATTCCTCCGCCTCTCCCGATTGGAGGTTCCGTCGCTTCCACTCCTCGCGGCTGCAACGCTCACGTCAAGATGCTTCGTGCCCCGAATTCTCCCGCAAAATCATGTCGGGTAAAATCATGAAAACCTCTTCATGATTTTGCCCAACATGATTCTGCTGCCACTGCGTTGAAAACCAGAAACAGAACACTGATCTTCGCTAATCCTCACTGATCTCTCTCCGCCAGTCTTTCATCACTTCAGTGCAGATCAGTGAAAATCAGCGTTCCAATCCGCCATCCCGCAAGCCCGAACTCCATTGCGAACCACGTCAGCGTCGAGCAAGTCTACCTCAACCCGGCCCGCACGGTTGCAGCCGGGCGCTTGAAACTTCTCGCCCCGAAGTCGGGTAGTTGGTGTAGACTTTGGTTGTGACGAACGTAAAGGCTCCGCTTGGGGCACACCTTCGTCCTGAGTCGCGAAGCGACGTTAGCAAATAGCCGTGGGCGTCAGCCCACGGAAAAGAAACCTACCAATCAACGAGCCGCGAAGCGGCGGCAGCAAGACCACCGCACATTGCTGCCGCCGCTTCGCGGCTCATGGAGATCGGCAGACCCACTCTGCGGGCTGACACCCGCAGCTATTGGCTGGCATCGCTTCGCGATTCAAAACCAACGACAAGACCAGAACCAGCGACACTGCCAATGCCATCAACATTGATGGCCAGTATCACAGACCGGCTTTCGCAACGCTCGCCGTTCTTTCGAGACCGCCAACATGATTCCTCGCTCGCTGAGCAAAACTGTTTTCCCGTTGCTGGTCGTCGTGGGCGTGTTTGTATTGGTGGCGTCTGCGGCACGAAGTCGCATCGCGACAGACACTCCAGCCGCGCCGAGTCGCATCGCGCACGCCGCGAACGGTGGCTCGACCGTGCTAAAGATGGACCGACTGCTGACGGCCAAATGGAAGAATGCCGGGATCGAACCGGCTCGCGCGGCGGATGAATTCACGCTGCTGCGGCGTCTGTCGCTGGTGCTGCACGGAACGGTGCCGTCGCTCGAAGAGATTCGGCTGTTCGAGGCGGACACTCAGCCGCAGCGGATCGAGCGTTGGGCCGAGAAGCTGCTCGCCGATCGTCGCTTTGCCGACTACTTCGCTCGCCGGTTCGCGCGAGTCTTCGTCGGGGCCGATGACGGTCAGTTCATTCTCTTCCGACGAGACCGCTTCTGGGCGTGGCTCGGTCAGCAGCTTCATAACAACCGGCCGTATGACGAAGTGGTGCGCAGCATGATCTCGCATCGCGGCCTGTGGACCGGAGTGCCCGAAGTGAACTTCATCACGGCCACCTCGGACGGCAACGGGATCAATGAGAACAAGCTGGCGGGCCGGACGGTCCGCGCGTTCCTTGGTCAGCGCATCGACTGCGCCCAGTGTCACAACCATCCGTTCGCCGCTTGGAAGCAGGGACAGTTCGAGGGGCTGGCCGCGTGTTACGGCAAGATCAAAATCTCGCCGGTCGGCGTCGAGGACGATGCAAAGAAAACGTATTCGGTCGAAGACCTGAGCCAGCTTGCCAAACTGACCGAGGCAGAAAAAACAAAGCTGTCCGATGACGACAAACGCAAGTTGACGATGCGCGAGGTCTCACCCGGTGTGCCGTTCCATCCCGAGTGGTTGCCTACTGAAGGGACCGAGCGAACGAAGCTCGCCGCCTGGGTGACTCATCCCGACAACCGCCGCTTCGATCGCGCGATCGTCAATCGAGTCTGGGGCCTGATGTTCGGCAAGCCGCTCCACGAGCCGGTCGATGACCTGCCGAACCCGCAGGAGTCGGGAGTCGATCCGAACGACTTGCTCGATGTTCTTGGAGCCGACTTCCGCCAACATGGGTGCGATCTGAAGAGACTCATCGCGACGATCGCCGCCACGCGAACGTTCCGACTCTCATCCGAACATCCCGCGTTTGAAAGTGGCCTGAACGAGGAAGCCGTTGAACAAACGTGGGCCGCATTCCCCGTGACGCGCCTTCGCCCCGAACAGCTCATCGGGGCCATGCTGCAAGCCTCGACGATCAAGACCATCGACCAAAACTCGCACTGGGTGCAACGCGCGTTGCGGTTCTTCAGTGAAATCAACTTCGTCAAGGAATTCGGAGACTTGGGCGACGATGAACTCGGCGAACACTCGGGCACGATCCCGCAAGCCCTGCTCCGCATGAACGGTGAGTTCGCGAAAGACCGCTCCGAAGGAACGCCGTTCAGTTCCATCGGCCGCATCGGTGCGATGGCCCCATCGAACGATGAGTGTCTCGACCTTTGTTTTCTCGTTTGCCTGACGCGACGCCCGACGGCCGAAGAGCGAGTCGCGTTGCTGCCGCAGTTGGAGGGGACTCGTGGAAACAACCGAGGCAGCGCCGTCGAGGATGTTTTCTGGACGCTCTACAATTCGCCGGAGTTTTGTTGGGGGCATTGAAGAGGTTGATGGCCGAGCGTTGAAGGTTGATGGTCAGAAGGCCAGAGAGTCAGCGGTGGAACAGACTGCAACGATCAACGGGCCGATGGTTTTCAGTCGCGAAGCGACGGCAGCAGATAGCCGTGGGCGTCAGCCCACGGAGCACGATCAGACAGAGATTGATGAGCCGCAAAGCGGCGTCAGCAAGACCACGATATTGTCGAGGCAACTCGTGATTGCTGCCGCCGCTTCGCGGCTCATCCACACCATTGCCAACCCTACTGGGGGCTGACGCCCGCAGCTATTTGCTGACATCGCTTCGCGATTGAAGACAGCGAAACTGAAGACCGCTCGACTTTGAAATGGCTCCGATGTTGGGGTGACTGAACTCGGCTTGCACCGAACCGAATGGAATTGAGAAGAACCGAATCACACACGGGAATTCGCCATGAACACAACGCCGTCCACAAACAAACAACGCAGCACGAACGACTGGTCTGCTCTGCCCCTCAACCGTCAACCCTCAACTCTCAACCCCACCCGCCGCGACTTTCTCCGTTTCGCCGCCTCTTCACTCGGCCTGTCCTTCGCCGTGCCGGGCCTCGAATTGAGGGCTGCCGAACGGCGCGGGACCGACCGGCCGAAGTCGTTTCTCACGATCTGGCTCGGCGGTGGCGCGAGTCAGCTTGAAACGTGGGACCCGCATCCCGGCACGAAGATCGGCGGTGGAGATGAAGGCGTTACCGCGATCAAGACCACGATCCCCGAGGTGCAGATCGCTCACCTTTACCCGCGTGTTGCCGAGCAGCTTCATCACGTCTCGGTCATCCGGTCGCTCGTGTCCAAAGAGGGAGATCACGAACGGGCGTCGTACATGCTCAAGACGGGATACCGCCCCGAACCGACGCTCGTTCATCCCAGCATCGGAGCCATCGCCACACTCGAACTTCCCGATGATCGCGTGGAGATTCCGCAGTTCGTCTCACTGGGAGACAGCAACTTCCCGCCGCGTGGCGGTTTCCTCGGCGACCGCTTCGACGCCTATCGCATCTTCAACCCCGGCGACAACGGACAGAACCTGCGGCCGCGCGTCAAAGACTCGCGACAGAACCAGCGGTTGAAGAATCTCGAAGTCGTCTCGAAGTCGTTTCGAGCCGGCCGCAGCACGAAGGTGGAAGCGACGCTGCATCAGCACACCATCGACGCCGCCTTGAAAATGATGAGTTCCATGCAACTGAAGGCGTTCGATTTCAAAGAGGAACCCGCCGCCGTGAGGGAAGCCTACGGCGACAGTCAGTTCGGCAAAGGCTGTCTCGTGGCGAGGCGGCTCTTGGAAGAGGGCGTGCGTTCGATCGAGGTCGCGCTGAATGGATTCGACTCCCATGCGAGGAACCTCGAAGCCCACACCAACCGCGCGAAGGACCTCGACCCCGGATTGGCCGCGCTGCTGATGGACCTCGCCGAGCGAGACCTCCTGCAATCGACAGTTGTCCTCGTGATCGGTGAGTTCGGGCGGACACCCAACATCAATCCGGCCGGTGGTCGCGACCACTGGCCGACCGGCTTCAGTTGCCTCCTCGGCGGCGGCGGCCTCCAATCCGGAAAGCTGCTCGGCGCGACCGATCCCACCGGCGAAAAGAAGCAACCCGACAAACCAGTCGAAGTCGCCGACCTCTACGCCACCGTCCTCAAATCGCTCGGCATCGACCACGAAAAAGAAGTTATCACCCCCATCGGCCGCCCGATGAAATACTGCGCTGGTAAGCCGATTGAACGGCTGTTGGAATCTGTGTAGTTTGCGATCTGGAAGTGACACTGATTTTCACGCTTCCTCGGGGAGTTCAACATGGCGACAGTCAAGATCGTGTATTGGCAACAGGGTGGCTTCTGGATCGGCCATTTGCAAGATTACCCCGACTATCAGACTCAGGGGGAAACGCTGGACGATCTCAAAGTTCACCTCCGTGACCTGTACGTTGAACTGACCAGCGGTCAGATTCCGGGCGTGCGAAAGGTCGAGGAAATGGTGCTCTCGTGAAGCGGGTCGAGTTGATCCGCACGATCGAGTCCCAGGGATGCGTCCTCGTTCGACACGGTGGTCGCTACGATTGGTACACGAACCAGCAAACGGGTGTTTCCCAGCCGGTTCCGCGCCATCGCGAGATCGCCGAGCATCTGGCTCGACACATCATTCGCCTGCTGAGCGATGCGGCCGAATGACATCGGCCAATGCGGTCATCCGAAATCGCGAACGTCGATGCGCCGCTCGTTTCAGTTCGCCTGACGGGCCGACTACAATCCCGCCCTCATGAGCAAGTCCCCCGTTTCACCGCTGCTAGAAGAGACTGTCGCCATTGTCGGCGTCGGTTTGATCGGCGGTTCTTTGGCGGCGGCGTTGAAGCAGCGAAAGGCGGCTGGCCGAGTGATCGGTGTCGGGCGAGACGCCTCTCGGTTGGAGGCCGCTCGCCAAGCGGGCCTCATCGACGAGGGATCGACCGACCTCGCCGAAGTCGCTCGTCGAGCCACCCTGATCGTCTTCTGCACGCCCGTCGATAAGGTGGCCGAAGGAGTCCGCACGGCGCTCTCCGGTCTGGCTTCGCACTCCGCACTCCGCACTCCGCACTCCGCACTCCTCCTCACCGACGCCGGTTCTGTCAAAGGGCCGATCTGCGAGGCACTGGCCGACGTGCCGAACTTTCTCGGGGCGCATCCGATTGCCGGGTCGCACCGTCAGGGATTTGAAGCGGCTGACGCGAAGCTGTTTGCGGGCAAAGTCTGCGTTCTCACTCCGCGTGAGTCTGCGTCTCCAGACAACATCGCGCGGCTCGAACGCTTCTGGCAGGCGGTCGGGATGAAAACGGTGACGATGACTCCCGACGATCACGACCGCGCGTTGGCGATGACGAGTCACCTGCCTCACGTCGTCGCGGCGTCGCTCGCGGCAACACTCACGCCCGAGAACCGGCCGCTCACCGGCAGCGGCTTCCGCGACACCACGCGCGTCGCCGCCGGAGACCCGTCACTCTGGACCGGTATTCTTCTGAACAACGCAGCGCACATGGTCGACGGACTGGAAGCGATGCAACAACGCCTCGAAGCCTTCCGCACGGCGATCAAGCTGGGCAACACCGACGTGCTGAAACACTTGCTCAAAGAAGGCCAGTCCCGCCGGGAGACATTGGAGGCTCAGCCATGATCGTCACGACAGCCATGCTCGTAGCTGTAGCCTTCTTGCGCCGACCGAACGGAGAGTGGCATGCTGAGGCGTATCGGAATATCAACTATCCGATTTTGCAGCTTCGGCCTTCTTCTTTGCGCGTCTCTTTTCAAATGACAACACACCGCAAATCAATAGCAGGCATATGCCATAGAACCCAAGTTTTCCGCTGACCTCATTCATCGTCATGGAACGGTACGAATTCGCGAGCGATGACACGCCCGAAAACGCGGGAGGGTGCAATTTCAGTGACAACATGAATTGATCTATGCGCCGATCGTGTTCTTCCGGATCCCCTTGGCTAATCCCAATTATCTGATAAATCGTCGTCGGAGTCATAAATACGCGATGTTTGGCGAAGGCAGTTACATCATCAGTCGAAACAAACGCCGTTGTCGAAACAACAGTCAGTCCGCCTATCTTTTCCACGGAAGTCTGATGTACTTTCGCGCCCAATGAATTCACGAAGCCGCTTGCAACGTCATTAAGTTTTGCCCCTTTGGGAACGGAATTTTGTAGAACCGTTACACCGCTGCCAAGTTCAGCATCTCCCCACCTCGAACCTGTTGTTCCTGGCTGCCGAGCCAACTCTTCCGGCTGTAGGGAAAGCTCCACAAGCCCTTCGGGAATGACGACGCTCACAACTTTGTCCGAAGTCTGCCAAACGCGAACACTTTGGGGCGGGGCGTTCGCCTGACTGACGACGCATACCCAAATCGGTAATACCGCGAGCAAGAGAAACGACATGGATTCCTCGATCAGTATTTGGGTAAACGGATTGACGGTATCTACACAGTCAGCGTTGCGATTGAAGTAATCGATTTCATTTGGAATCTAGCCATCACATTTGTCGCGATCAATGGAAGAGCACTTAGCCGAAGTCACTCGGAATCAAGAAAAGGTTCCTTGTCGGTCAGCGACTCGTCCTTTAGGCTCAGAAACAATGTGCAATCAAGCCAACAAGACGTAAACGAGAACACCGAATGCTTTGGGAAGTTGAAATCCGTCCGGCGGCGAATGAGATCGATCGGGATGCGGCGCGCGTCGTGAATGAGGCGCAGGCGCTGGGGGCCTCGACCGTCACACAGGCTCGGAGCGCGCGGGCCTTCCTCCTCCAAGCGACCTCGCTCAGCGAGGCCGATGTCCTGCGTGCGGCCCACACGCTGCTGGTCGATCCGGTCGCGGAGGTCAGTCGAGTGACGAGAGTCGAGAGTCGAGAGCCAGCAAATGCGGGCGACTCTTCCTCTGGCATTCAGCAATCGTCACTCGGCACTCGACTCCTCAACGTTCTCTTCAAGCCGGGTGTCACCGACAACGTGGCGCTCAGCACGCACAAGGCGCTCGTCGATCTGGGCTTCAACGTTGAGGCGGTCGCGACCGGCCGGAAGTACTGGTTCGATGCCGCCGCGTCATCCGCCGATCTCGATCGAGTGGCGAAGCGAGTCCTCGCGAACGACGCCATCGAGCGAGTCATCGCCGGGCCGCTTCACATGGACACGATCGGAGCCGGGTCCGAGTACAAGTTCCAATTGTGTATCGTCGCCATTCGGGCGATGGACGATGACGCGCTGATGCAACTCAGCAAGCACGGCCAGCTTTATCTGAGCCTCGCCGAGATGCAGACGATCAAACAGCACTGGGTCGAGCAGCAGCGAGATCCGACTGACATCGAACTCGAAACGGTCGCTCAAACGTGGAGCGAGCATTGCTCGCACAAGACGCTGAAGGGCCGCATCCGCTACCGCGACGAACACGGCGAACGGGTCTTCGAGAACATGCTCAAGGAGACCGTCTTCGGCGCGACGGTCGAGATTCGCAGGCGACTCGGCAAGGACGACTGGTGCGTCAGCGTCTTCCAGGACAACGCCGGCGTCGTGAAGTTCGACGACAAACAGCACGTCTGCTTCAAGGTCGAGACGCACAACCACCCGTCGGCCATCGAACCATACGGCGGTGCCAACACGGGTCTCGGCGGTGTGATTCGCGATCCGCTCGGAACGGGACTCGGGGCGAGGCCGATTCTCAACACGGATGTCTTCTGTTTCGCACCGCCCGATACGCCGGTCGATTCGCTGCCGCCGGGGACTTTGCACCCGAAGGCCGTGATGAAGGGAGTCGTCTCGGGCGTGCGCGACTATGGCAACCGCATGGGCATCCCCACGGTGAACGGTGCCGTCTTCTTCGACGAGCGATACCTCGGCAATCCGCTGGTCTATTGCGGGACGGCGGCCATGATCCCGGTCGGCAAGGTCGAGAAGCAGGTCCATCCCGGCGACTTCATCGTCGCGGTGGGAGGCCGCACGGGTCGCGACGGCATTCACGGCGCGACGTTCTCGTCGGCGGAGCTGACTCACGAGAGCGAAACCATCTCCGGCGGAGCGGTCCAGATCGGCAACGCCGTCACCGAGAAGATGGTGGCCGACGTGGTCCTGCAAGCGCGGGATCTCGGCCTGTACAACGCGATCACCGATTGCGGAGCGGGCGGCTTCAGTTCGGCCGTCGGCGAAATGGGTGAACACGTCGGCGCCGTCGTCTGGCTGGAGAAGTGCCCGCTCAAATACGCCGGTCTCTCCTACACCGAGATCTGGATCAGCGAAGCTCAGGAACGGATGGTCCTCGCCGTCCCGCCCGACAAGTGGGACGAGTTTTTTGCTTTGTGCGCGGCCGAGGGTGTCGAAGCCTCCGCCATCGGACAGTTCGGCAACGAAGGCCGTCTCAAGCTGACGTACCACGGCGAAACAGTCGGAGACGTGGCGATGAGTTTCCTCCACGACGGTCGCCCGCCCGTCGTGCGCGATGCCGTCTACATCCCGCCTGCTCCTACTCCCCTCGCCCCCGTCTTCGGGGGAGAGGGGCCGGGGGTGAGGGGGACTTCTTACTCGACCGCCAGCCAACCTCAAGCCACAGCAAGCCCCCTCACCCTAACCCTCTCCCCCGAAGACGGGGGCGAGGGGACAAAGCCATCTGCCCATCAACACTCCCTCCTCGCCATCCTCGGCTCGCTGAATGTCTGCTCGAAAGAGTGGATCATCCGGCAGTACGACCACGAGGTGCAGGCGGGCTCCGTCGTGAAGCCGCTCGTGGGAGTCGCCTGCGACGGGCCGTCGGATGCGGCGGTGGTGCGGCCCGATCTTACATCGCAGCGCGGCGTCGTGGTCTCGAACGGGATGAACCCGCACTACGGCGACTTCGATCCGTACTGGATGGCCGCCGCCGCGATTGATGAGGCGATGCGGAACTGCGTCGCGGTCGGAGCCGACCCGAGTCGCATTGCGATCCTCGACAACTTCTGCTGGGGAAACACCGAACGCCCCGAAACGCTGGGATCACTCGTGCGAGCGGCCCTCGGCTGCAAAGACACCGCCATCGCGTTCGGCACTCCGTTCATCAGCGGCAAGGACAGCCTGAACAACGAGTTTTCTTACGTCGGTGACGATGGCCTCAAGCGAACCGTGGCGATTCCCTCATCGCTGCTCATCAGCGCCATCGGCCAGATCGCCGATGTCAGGCAAGCGGTGACGATGGACCTCAAGCAGGCAGGCAACCTGCTGTACCTTGTCGGCGTCACGCGCGACGAGATGGGCGGCAGCCACTACGCGCTGGTCAACGGCCTGAACGGTGGCACCGTTCCGCACGTCGATCACGAACAAGCCCCCAAGATCTTCGCCGCCGTCCATCAAGCGATTTCCAGCGGCCTCGTCCGCAGTTGCCACGACCTCAGCGAAGGGGGCCTCGCCGCCGCCGCCGCCGAGATGGCCTTTGCGGGCGGATTGGGTGCCGAGCTTGATCTGTCACCGTTGGCGATCACATCTAACAACGATGACTCGACCGTACTCCTCTTCTCTGAGAGTGCGACAAGGTTTCTGATCGAGGTCGAGCCGGAGAAGTCCCAAAAGTTCGAGGCTACTCTCGCGTATTTGCCGCTCTCGCAAATCGGACGTGTCACCGCAGACAGACACCTGCGCGTCTCAGCCTCCAGCGGCGAGTCACTCCTCGACGCCAACCTCGCCGAACTCAAAGCCGCATGGCTAAGGCCGCTGGCTTGGGAGTGACGCTCGGACTCGGATCGCGAAGGTGAAATCCGATTAGGGCAACCAGTTTTCGACGCGCAGCCCCGGAATTGCCGAGAGGTCGGAGTCGGTCGTCACAACGGTGCAATCACCCAGCGTGATGGCGACGGCGGCAAGCATGATGTCGATCTGCTGCATAAGGCGACCGCGTCGTCGAAGGTCGGCAATCAGGCGTCCGAATTCCCACGCCGCCGCTTTTTCGTAGGGCCACAGTACCAGTTGATTGATGTGACGCTGAAAGGTTGCCATCGAGCGGTCACGACTGTCGCTCCCCTCGATGCCACCCACCATTTCTCCGAGGACCGGAACACAGGTTCCCACGATGGCACCACGACGACGCAGTTCGGCGGATCGCTCGTAAATTCCATTTCGACGGAAGGCGAAGTCGAAAGCGGGGCCGCTGTCGAGCAGGTACCGCTTGGTCATGGTGTGTCCTTCAGCCATTCTTTTCGCTGCTGCTCGATGTCGTATTCCTTCATCCGCTGATTCCATGCGTGCATCCCGGCTTCGTCTTCCGCAGACATCTCCAGTGGCGGGATGGCATTACATTCGGCGATCCAGCGTTCGATGGATTCGGGATCGTCTCCCTGTTCCTCCTCCGTCATGCCCTCACAGGAAAACTCTTCAGCAGGCATGACGTACAACCGTCGGCCTTCCTCCAAGGTGACCGGTTCGTCCAGGACAACCTGCCCCTGGTTCCAGTGTGCTCGAATCTTGGTCATGGGCACCTTGCCTTTCGTTTCGGTGACTCAAACTGCCTGAGATTGTCCGTCAGAGTTATCGGCAATCAGGCGATGATCTGGGTGACCACGTTGCCGTGGACATCGGTCAGGCGGTAGTCGCGGCCTTGGAAGCGGTAGCTGAGCTTCGTGTGGTCGAAGCCGAGTTGATTCAGGATCGTCGCCTGCAGATCGTGAACGTGGACCTTGTCCTTCGCGATGCTGAAGCCGAACTCATCCGACTCGCCGTGGGAGTAACCGCCCTTGATGCCGCCACCGGCGAGGAAGATCGAGTAACAATCGGGGAAGTGATCGCGGCCGAGGACGCTGCCGCCAGCCGTGCGCCCCTCGCGGAAGGGCGTGCGTCCGAACTCACCGCTGCACACGATCAGCGTTTCATCCAGCAGCCCGCGCTGCTTGAGATCCGTGATGAGGGCCGCGATCGGCCGGTCCATCGTCATACACTTCTTGGTCAGTCCGTCGCGGATGTCCTCGCCGGGTCCGGTGCCGTGGAAGTCCCAGCCCCAGTCGAAGAGTTGCACGAACCGCACCCCCTTCTCGACCAGTCTGCGGGCAAGCAGACAGTTGTTGGCGAAGGTCGCCTGGCCCGGCATCGCGCCATAAGCCTCCTGCGTTTCCTTCGTCTCCTTCGTGATGTCCATCACATCGGGGACCGAGGTCTGCATCCGATAGGCCAGTTCATACTGAGCAATGCGCGTCAGTGTCTCGGGGTGGCCGAGTTCCTTCGCCTGAATCTCGTTCAGATCACGGAGGGCATCGAGGCTGGCTCGCCGCAGGTCGCGGTCCATGCCCGCCGGGTCGGAGGCATACAACACGGGATCGCCCTTTGAGCGGCACTGGACTCCCTGATAGACCGACGGCAGGAAGCCGCTGCCATACGAGTTCTTGCCACCGTTGGGCTGCACGCCGCTCGAAATGAGCACGACAAATCCGGGCAGGTCATCACTTTCCGAGCCGAGTCCGTACGTGACCCACGACCCCATCGAAGGCCGTCCCGAACGAGCCGACCCCGTGTAGAGCAGCAGCTCGGCGGGAGCGTGATTGAACTGCTCCGTGAACATCGACTTGATCACGCACAGGTTGTCGGCAACCCCTTGCAGATGCGGGATCGCGTCCGACAGCCACACCCCGCCCTCGCCGCATTGCTTGAACTTGCGCGGCGTCCCCAGCAGCTTCGGCACACCGGTCGTAAACGCAAACCGCTTCCCCTTGATGAACGAATCGGGAGCCGGTTCGCCGTCGTGCTTCACCAACTCGGGCTTGTAGTCGTAGAGGTCCAGATGCGGCGGCGACCCGGTCAGGTGCAGGTAGATCACCCGCTTCGCCTTCCCCGTGAAGTGCCCCGCCTTCGCAGCGAGCGGATCAACGTCGATGGCCGGCGAGGCATAGCCCTCCCGGTTCATCAACGCCCCCAGCGCGATGGCCCCAAGTCCCACCTGCCCTTGCTGGAGGAAATGCCGTCGCGTGATGTGCTGTAAGTGTTGTTGATTCGGATTCATGTGCCAGTTCCAAAAATGAAGTCGTGTGTTCGGGTCGTCGTCCGTTGGCTAATTCAAGCCACGATTCCATCGACATCCGCAGTCTCGGAAGGGGAAGACTTGGGAGCATCCTGTTTCAACAACGTCGTCTCGACCGATCCCGTCGCTTGCCAAACGGGCCAGCCCAATTCGAGCGTCTTGCGATAACTGTCCTTGGAAAACGCCTGCAAGTCACCACCGTAGGACTCGGCCAAAGCTTCGCGGATGCGATGCAGGTCGCGAATGATGTGGTCTGGCGACGGTTCAATCGAAGTCAAGGATTCCATCGTTGGGGTCATCAATCATCTCCTCGGGAGTGCAGACAATCGGCAGTTGATATCCAAGTTCGCTCAGGATCACGCGGATGCGGGGAAGGATGCGGGCGTTGGCCATGTGCGAGCAGTTCCAAGTCATCAGGTAGTCTATCCGATGAAATGCCGCGACGCAGAGATGCAGTGCATCAACCCTCGCTTTGGGCGGAAGCAACGCCGCCTCCAATAACCGTTCGGCCAGCACGGCGACCTCTTCCGATTCAGGCAACATCGGGATTCCCGACAGCGCCGCCAATCGCTCCGCTGCGAGTGCGGGATTCCCTACGGACGCCTCGGCCACGACATAGTGCGACGTGACCAATTGATAGTTGTGCCGCTCCTCCTCCCACCAGCGGCGAGTCACAATTTGTTTCGCCACCGACTGGATCAGTAAGCTGCTTCTCGCTCGCAGGTAACTGATGATCGAAGTCTCGATGTAGACGGTTTGCATCGCAGGTTTCTTTTGCTCACGAAGCCGGAGCTTCACGGACTTTCTTGAAGGCGATCCCTTTCGCAGGCATCAGACGGTCCAGTCTTCGATTCTCAATTTGGGTATTCGTTCAAAGTCCTGAGTGTTGCGAGTCACAAGCGTGGCCTGATTCGCCAGAGTGATTGCGGCGATCCTCAAGTCCATCGTGCCGACTCGAAGTCGCTCTCGTGTCAGTTCGTCAAAGTGTTGTTTCGCGGTGGCGTCGAACGGGAGTACGGTCAAGCGACAGAAAGCTTGTCGGATTTCCAGCATGGAGCGATACGAGTTCAGTCGCTTGTTTTCGGACTGGATGCGATTGATCGCTGCCAGGCATCCTTGCATTTGCTCCTGAAAGGTGATGATCGTCGTACAGACATCCTCGCGGCGGATCGTCGGCAGTCGTTGAAACAACCGGGGAACAGTCGCTTTGGCTTCCCTCTGGAGCAGCGTGAAGATGTCCGTGTCGAGAATGTACTGCATGGCGGACTACTTCCTCGTGGCGACCGATCTGCGGGGACTACGCTGCTTCGCGGGCACCGTCGTCGCGGTCGCTTTGGTCAGCGTCGCCTTCTCCGCCGCGCGGGCCGCTTCGATTTCAGCAACCACCTCCAGAAAGAAGGGGTTGTCTTTCTGAGACCCGATGATTCCCTCCCAACCGCTTCCGCATTTGCCGGCCTCTTTCAATTGCGAAACCTCGGCTTCGAGTTTGGCGACTCGGTCCAAGAGTAGGTTCATTTGTTTGTCACTCATATTGAATCTCCGTTCCAAAGTTTATTGCTTAGGACTGGCGCACCAACAATTGGCGGCATTGGCTTTCATCCGTGCTCCGGCCCTGCCATCCGTGCGATTGATTGTCTTCCTTCAGATCAGGTGATCGCACGGATGGCAGGGCCGGAGCACGGATGAAGAACCAGAGACGGCCTCCGGATCACCTCAATCAGGAGAGCGATTCCGCCAGTGATTGATGCGCCGGTCCTCAGCCAACTCGTGCAGACAACGCCCGGCTCCTTGTTCACCAATGGGTTCACCTTGACTCGCCTTACTCACTCCGCCAGCGCTTGCTCGAAGTCGGCGACCAAATCGTCGGGATGCTCGATGCCGACCGAGACGCGCAGCGTGCTGTCGGTGATCCCCGCTTCGCGACGAGCCGCCTCGTTCATCGAAGCGTGACTCATCGTATCCGGATACTCGATCAGAGACTCGACGCCGCCGAGTGATTCGGCCAGTTGGAACATCCTCAATTTGGAGAGGACTTGCTCGACGAACGGTCGGCCCCCCTTC
>JAYTXB010000851.1:0-6075 GCA_043743205.1 Schlesneria sp. | reverse complement strand
TGCGGCCGGGCGTGTTCGACCACGTCTTGCGGCATTCGTTCGAGATCGGCTTCGCGCTTGTCGAAGACCATCGACCCCGACTCGATCTGACTGACACTGAGCATCTCGTCGACGAATCGAGCTAACCGCGTTGCCTCGGAGTTGATGATGTTGCAGAACTCTTTTTGCTTCTCGACATCGATCCCCTCGTGAATGGCCAGCGTCTCGGCATAAGCCTTGATGTTGGCGAGTGGCGTGCGCAGTTCGTGCGTGGCGAGCGCGACGAAGCCCGCCCGCGATTCATCGACGAGCGCTTGCTGAGTCACGTCCTTGATCGACCAGACGACGCGCACCGCATTCGATTCGGGGTCTGTCGTGAGATGCCGTGCGATCCGCAACACGCCGTCGCGCAGCACCGCCGTGCGATGCAGTTCAAACACCGAGTTGGCATTCGTGGCGAGCAACGCTCCGAGAACCGCGTTGGCGTTGTGAGCCTCTTGGACTCGCAACAGTTGCAACAGGTTCTTTCCCGCGAGTTCGTCCGAGGTCCGACTCTGCACGAGCATCGCCAACGCCCGGTTCGCATACAGAATGCGTCCGTCCGATTCCGTCAGCGCGATCCCTTCGGACAAGGCTTGCAGAATGATCGACGGCCGATGATCGCGACGCCCCGCGAGTGAACCGGACAGCCGCTTCTCCAGCGCCGCGAGGGACTCCTGCGTGGCCAGCCGTTCGAGCAACGTATTCCAACCGACGACGGCGGGTTCGTTGCCGGGCAAGGCCGTGATCCGCGTCTGCGTACTGGTCGGATCGGTCGAGATGCGCAGCAGTTGCTGCTCGATCTCCGTGTGAAACCGCACGGCCTGCGACAGCACGATCGCTCCGATACCGAGGACTCCCAACGGCACGACGGCGGCGAGCGGCACGAAGTCGATAAAACGACCTTGGTAGATCAGCAGAATGGTGATGGCCAAGGACAAAAACAGTCCGGCCAAACCAAACGCCAGATACCAGGTGACCAATCGCCGCGTGAGAGGTTGCGTGAGCGTGTGGCCGGTCATGATGGTCTCATACAGTTGTGAGCCGGGGAGGCATCACAATGGACGGGGGAAAGTCTTTCAAGAGGTCAGGAGTGAACTCACCCCTGATCGCGGTCTTTCCGAGCGGTGGACGTGTGAAGACACCGTCAGTCGGCTGACTCCAACCGGCTCACCACACGCTCAAACGGCACCGGCACAACACGGGGCAACCGCGTTCGTATCCAACAACCGTCGAGAGTAGGCGACGACGGCTTGCGGACTGATCGGCTTGTAGAAGACCTGACTGACATCAAACTCCACGACCAGATGCGCCGCGTCGATCTCCAACCCTTTGGCGGAACAGAGGATGATCGGCAGTTCGGTGAGCTGCATCACCTCACGCAGATGTCGGCACAGTTCGTTGCCGTCCATCGCGGGCATTTGCAGGTCGGTGATGACCAGATCGAACGAGCGTACTTCGAGTTGTCGGACGGCTTGCAGCCCGTCGAAGGCAATCTCCGTAGCGAACCCGGCGCGCTCGAAGTTGAACCGCAGCACCTGCGCCATGGCTCGGTTGTCTTCGACGATCAATACCCTGGAACGGTTGTCTGTCATGATGATGTACCTCGTGGTCGGCCAAGATGAGATTGCGGAGTTGACCTCGTTTAACCGCGTGGGCAACGCCCCGCGCGTTGATCGAAGGAACAGGCTCGAATGTCACTCACGCGTGCGGCGTTGCCGTCGCGGTTATTCCTCGCACGGCCATGAGTGAGCTGTATTAAGCGAGCCGTGTGCCGTGAGGCCACGGGTTTCCTGCGGCCATCAAGAACCCGCAGCCTGACGGCATGCGGCTCGCCAATGTCTCAGCTTTGGCCGCGTGAGGTATAGACGCCTCACTTTTGGCCGAACTGAGGTACGGACAGCCTGTTGAAAATCCCCGGATGGGCACGTTGACCGTCTGCGTTCAAAATAGAAAACGGACGGCCTGAAAGACCGTCCGACATTCTGGGATGCCGAGCCAAAGAGTCCCTTCCCGCAGGATCGTTGCGACCCGAACAGATGTTCGGCGCGATTGCGATGTTTCCTTTTTGCATCCTGCCGAATGTGACCTAGGTTGAGATGGAGAAGCTGGACTTTGCCGAATGTGGGCTGGTTTGGCTTCGTTAGTCGTTGCTCACCCCGATCAACGATCCGTCCGATGACGATCCCCGTTCGGAGTTCACAGCAAAATGGCCGCCCCTAGTTCAGCTCCTCCTCGTGGACGTGGTCCCTCGACCGAATTGGACTTTGAAAGTCTGAAGCGACTCATTCACGGCAAGTTGGTCGAGAAGCTCGATCTCTCACGCCTAGGCGACATGCAGGGCGACACCCTGCGTCGTGAGATTCGCCTGGTTGTCGAACATCTGTGTGACACCGAGAACCCTGCGCTGAATCGTTCGGAACGTGAACGACTCATTGAAGAGGTTTTGGACGACACGTTCGGCTACGGCCCGCTCGAGATTCTGCTGAAGCAGGAGGGCGTGGCCGACATCATGATCAACGGGCCGAAGAACGTTTTCATCGAAAAGAATGGCCGCATTCAGCGGTCGGAAGTGACGTTCCGAGACAACGCGCACCTGATGCAGATTCTCGACCGCATTGTTTCGCGCATTGGTCGTCGGTGCGATGAAACCTCGCCGATGGTCGATGCTCGTCTCGAAGACGGTTCCCGTGTGAACGCGATCATTCCGCCGCTGGCACTCGACGGTCCTTCGCTGACGATTCGGCGTTTCGGATCGAAGCCGCTCGGTTTGGAAGACCTGATGAAGTTCGGCGCGTTCACTCCCGAGATGGCACTGCTGCTCGAAGGAGCGATCAAGGCGCGTCTGAACATCATCATCAGCGGCGGTACCGGATCGGGTAAGACGACGTTGCTCAACACCCTGTCCAGCTTCATTCAGAATGACCAGCGCGTCATCACGATTGAGGACGCGGCCGAACTCCAGTTGCAACAAGACCACGTGCTGCGTCTGGAAACGCGACCGTCGAACATTGAAGGCAAGGGCCGCGTCACGGCGACGGACCTCGTGAAGAACGCCCTGCGTATGCGACCTGACCGGATCATCATTGGTGAGTGCCGAGGCCCCGAATCGCTCGATATGTTGCAAGCCATGAATACGGGCCACGAAGGCTCGATGACGACCATCCATGCGAACACGCCGCGCGACGCCATGTCGCGACTCGAAACGATGATTGCGATGGGTGGCGTGGAATTGCCGATCCGAGCGTTGCGTCAACAGTTCGCTGCGGCCGTCGATCTCATCGTGCAAGTCCAGCGGCTGCAAGGGGGGCCACGCAAGCTGACCTATGTCACCGAAGTTCTGAACATGGAACAGGACCAGATCGTCATGCAAGACATCTTCTTGTTCAAGCAGGACGGCATCGACGAGAACAACCGCGCCTTCGGTCACTTCGAGGCCACCGGCGTGCGACCTCAGTTCATGAGTCGCCTCGAAGGTGCGGGCGTCAAGTTGCCATCGAACCTGTTCGCGGCGCGGCCGTTGGGCAAGTGATTTGAAACAAGAATGAGGCTGCGAGAGCGGAGCGATTCGCACTCGGGCGTGGGATGTCTGATGAGTTCGCTCGTACTTAACTCGTGACCGGAGTGGATCAGATGGATCCGATCGTGATGATTTCGGGAGCCGCCTTCGTGGGCGCGGCCGCACTCGCCTCAGCCGTCTACGTGATGGTCAAGGAGATGGGGACGACACGCGCCGAAGATCGGCTTGAGGCCCTGGCTGGAAACAAGACGACTGCCGTCGAGGCGACGCGCAGCCTGATCAAGCAAGACCGTGTCAATGGCAGCAAGGCCAACCCCTCGGCACTTGGCAAGTTCTCGAAGAACCTCGGCAGTTGGGGCTTGTTCTTGGAACAGGCCGACTCGCCGATCGACCTGCAAACACTACTGATGATCTCCTGTGGCGCGGGGACCGTGGGAGCAATCGCGGGACTGGTACTCAATGTGCCAACGCCGTTGCTGCCGGTGTTCTTCGTGATGCTGGGCATGTTGCCCACGATGTGGCTGGTCTTCCGGCGCAAGCGGCGGTTCGCCAAGTTCGGTGCCCAGTTTCCAGATGCACTTTCGCTCATGGCGCGGGCACTCCGCTCCGGCCACAGTTTGAACTCTGGAATGCACATGATCAGCGAGGAAATGGCGGCCCCCATTGGCCTCGAATTCCAAATGGCTTTCGAGGAACAGAACCTCGGTATTCCCGTCGAGCAAGCCTTGAAGAACATGATGAAGCGGATGCCGAATCTCGATCTGAAGTTTTTCATCACAGCGGTCTCGATCCAGCGTCAAACGGGCGGTGACCTCGCCGAAATCATCGACAAGATTTGTGAGGTCGTCCGCGAACGCTTTAAGATTTACGGGATGATTCAAGCCCTCACCGGCGAAGGTCGTCTGAGCGGTGCCGTGCTGATGGGCTTGCCCATCGCGTTGTTCATCGCCGTCTATCACCTGAACCAAGAGTACGTGATGCTGCTGTTCACGCATCCGTTCGGCAAGAAAATGATCGCAGGTGGCATCGTGCTGCAAATTCTCGGAGCGGTCGTCATTAAGAAAATCATCGATATCAAGGTGTGAGGCCGAACGGTTCGGATCAGCGCCGATCTCAATGAAGAACTCCTCGGACAGTTCTCAACGGAATTGAAACATCATGGAATTATCGACTGTCATGCCGTGGGCCATTTTTGGCGCGATCACTGTCGCGGTGTGGGCGGTGGCCAGTGCGTTCACACCGGAAGAGTCTCGGGCCACCGAGAGACTCGAAGAATTACGAGACCCGACCTCACGCGACAAACGGCGAAAGCCGAAGAGCGGTTTTGTCCGTGCGGTGGAGTCGGCCGCGCCGGTCTTGGCGAGAGCGCTCGGTGAAAAGTCTGATGTCGAACATAGTGAATTGGCGGTTCGACTCGCCAATGCCGGCTACAACCAGGCCAATGCGGGGCAAATGTATTTGGCTCTTAAGGTGGCGATGCTCGGTGTCGGCGCGCTGGCCGGTGGTGGTTACGGGATGCTCAAATACGGCGCAAACATGGGCGGCATGATGTCGCTCGGAATCGCTGCTGGCATCGGGTTCTTCCTGCCGGAACTGGTTCTGAAAATCATCGCTTCCGGGCGCAAACAAAAGATTTTCCTGTCGCTGCCTGATGCACTTGACCTGCTCGTCGTCTGCGTGGAAGCGGGTTTGGGACTCGACGCGGGCTTGCGGCGGATCGGCGAAGAGTTGGAAGACGTTCATCCGGAACTCTGTTCTGAGATCGCTCTCTGCAACATGCAGGTTCAAATGGGACGCGTTCGCCGCGACGTGCTACATGACTTCGGTAGCCGAACCGGCGTCGATGATGTGAAGGCCCTCGCGGCGATCCTGATTCAGGCCGAACGTTTCGGTTCATCGGTTGCCCTCGCGCTGCGAGTGCAGTCCGAAGCGATGCGAGTCAAACGCCGACAGATGGCCGAAGAGAAGGCTCAGAAGACCGCCGTGCAGATGCTCTTTCCGATGGTGCTATTCATTTTCCCCGGCATCTTCGTGGTACTGGTCGGACCGGCCGCCATTCAGATGATGGAGAACATGTGACAACATGTTTGCGTTGAAACGTGGTGACAAAGATTGGCAGCGCCAATCTGAGCGTGCATGTTGTCAAGTGGCGGCAGCAGCCCGTCACACAATTGAAACTCGGAATCAACGCGCCGCTGTTCAAGGTGGCTCACACGAAGCACGTCTCGAACCTCAGGCAGCAGTCCCGCCGATGATGTCGGTCGCGTCGGTTGGCTGAGTTGAACGAGCCGCATTGGCTGCAATGCCGAAATGGACTCACGACGGCCTCAGACAAGGTCCGGTTGTATAAGTTGCACACGCTGACGCGATGACGCAGTGCGAGCCAGTTACTTCACTCAGTCGAGTTCATTCGGATGCAAAGGACTTGAGTTGGGAACTTCCACAGTCACCGTGATCAAGGTGGCAGAAGCTCCCAACCCGGCATTTTACTTGCGACCGCGACCTGTCAACAGACCACCGCGATCCCCGTTACGGTG
>JAYTXB010000850.1:0-20759 GCA_043743205.1 Schlesneria sp. | reverse complement strand
CGTCGGCTTGGATTTCTTGCGGGGTTTGGGAGCCGTGGCGACGGACAACAACAGTTCGCGAAGCTTCTCCAAACAGTCGGCCACGTTTTTCGGCTGGTCTCGATAACGTTCGCTGCTCATCACGAAGTCGCCCTCAGTCGTGAGGCGTCGGCGGTAGGCCGCGACGAACCGCTCGCGCACGTCGGAGGGCAATCCTGCGGATTCAAACAGCGGCCAACGCAAAGTGACTTTTGAATTGACCTTGTTCACGTTCTGCCCACCCGGTCCGGAACTGCGAGCCACGCCCCAGTCGAACTCACTGCACGAGATGCGAATGCGAGGTGAGACATCGACGGTGTCTGAATCTGATGGAAACATGATGGGCACGCGGGTGAGTAAGGGAAACACGAATACGGTGATGAGCAAGATTAAGAGTACGTGCGTGAAAGGCGAAGAGGAGACCTGCGGTCGGGCGTTTCGGCGGGGTCGAGAGACTCGCGCCGAACGCTCGAATGAACGACTCTTCCTGAACAACTTCTCCTGCCGAATGCTCGAAGGGCAGACAGGCGACCCGCGCGGCGGGTTCGCGTTGGTGGACCGCCGTGTGTCTTGGAGATAAACCTTGCGTCGTCTTAGTTGCTGTCTCCCCACGCTGTCACCTTTTACGTTTTCATTGATCGGCAAACGATGTCTTTCCCTCGCATGATTCGTGTTCGTCAAAAGTTTGATGCTCAGCGCGTGGTTGAGGTCTCCGCCGAGGTTCATGCTCAGCTGTCGACACTGAAGCTCGGAGCGACGATTCGCGCCGGGCAGTCGGTCGCGATCACAGCGGGGAGTCGCGGGATTGCGAACATTGCGCAAATCACGCGTGCCATCGTCGATCACGTGCAGAGCCTGGCGGCGGTTCCCTTCATCGTTCCCGCGATGGGAAGCCACGGTGGCGGAACGGCCGAAGGGCAATTGGGCATCCTCGCCGGATATGGCATCACGCCAGAAGCGATGGGCTGTGAGGTGCGATCGTCGATGGAGACGGTCATCGTCGATCACACGCCGCAGGGGATCCCCGTTCATTTTGACAAGCATGCCTCGCTAGCCGATCACGTGCTGATTGCGGGTCGCATTAAGCCGCACACCGGCTTCGTTGGCGACATCGAATCGGGGCTGCACAAGATGATGCTGATCGGATTGGGTAAGCACGCCGGGGCCAAGATTTATCACCGCGCAATCGCCGACTACAGCTTCATGGAAATCATCACGACGGTGGGAGCTTCAGTCATCCAGAAGTGTCGCGTCGCGGGAGGACTCGCGATTGTCGAGAACGCCTACGACGAGACCGCCTTGATTGAAGCGGTCGCACCCGCACGATTCTTCGAGCGCGAAAAAGCGTTGCTCAAGCAGGCTGTGAAGTGGCTGCCGCGTTTGCCGTTCGCCTCTGCTGACCTGCTCATCATCGACCGCATCGGCAAGAACATGAGCGGCACCGGAATGGACACGAACGTCATTGGCCGCAAATACAACGACCACGCGGCGACGGACAAAGATGTCGCGAGTTGCCGACGCATTTTTGTGCGCGGACTGACGGACGAGACCCACGGCAACGCCACTGGCATCGGGATGGCCGAGTTCACGAACCAACGCACCGTCGAGGCCGTCGATCGCAAGATCACGGCGATCAACTGCATCACAGGACTACATCCGACCGCCGCGATGACGCCGATCGCATTCGACACCGATCGTGAAGTCGTCACGGCCGCTCTGCAAACGGTGGGACTCGTCGAACCGCCGCAGTCGCGCGTCATTCAGATTGCGAACACGTTGCAGTTGGCCGAGTGCCTCGTCAGCGAAGCCTATCTGCCAGAGTTTGCGGGGCGAGACGACTTGACCGCGCTAACCGAGCCGCTGGAGATGGCCTTCGATGAGCAGGGGAACCTGCGCGATGTGGCGGCGGCTCAGCGTGGCTCGCACTGAAGAGAGCGTACGCGGCGTGAGATCGAAGTGCAGACCCGCGCCGAAGACGTTGATTGATATTGCCAGCCAAGTCTCGGGGGCTTCCGCAGAGCCGGAACGCCCCCGGCCACCTCTTCGCGTTGAAGGAGCCAGCCATGACTCTGCTCTATACCGACGACCGGTTCCTCGATCATGAGACGGGGACGCATCGTGAGCGGCCGGAGCGATTGAAGGCGATCTCGGCAGAGTTGGCTCGCAGCGGCTTGGCCGCGCGGTGCCAAGTGGCGGCGACGCGGATAGCCACCGTCGAGGAGTTGGCGCAGATTCACGGCGTAATGTACGTCGGTCGCGTCGCCGATTTCGCCAACGCCGGGGGCGGCTGGATTGAGTCCGACACGTTTCTCTCAGCACAGTCCTACGAGGTCGCACGCCGTGCGGCGGGGACGAGTCTGGCGGCGGTCGATGCGGTGTTGAAGGGGCCAGAGAAGACGGCGCTGTGTCTCGTCAGACCGCCCGGTCATCACGCGTTGGTTCACGATGCGATGGGCTTCTGTCTGTTCAACAACATCGCGCTCGCGGCCGATCACGCCGTAAAACAGCACCAACTCGAACGAGTCCTCGTGATCGACTGGGACGTGCATCACGGCAACGGCACGCAGGATATCTTTTACGAACGGGACGACGTGTGGTTCCTCTCCGCGCATCGCTTCCCGTTCTATCCAGGGACGGGCAAAAGAGATGAGACCGGCACGGGCAAGGGCCTCGCGACAAAGTTCAACTTGCCGGTCGCGTTCGGGACATCGAGGAAGGATTACCTCGCGCAGTTTGAGTCGCTGTTGACCGATGCGGCGGCGAAATGCAAACCGCAGTTGGTACTCATCAGTGCGGGGTTCGATGCTCACGCCGAAGACCCGATTGGGTCGCTCGGATTGCAGACGGAAGATTTCGAGACGCTGACGAAGCTGGTCCATCAAGTGGCACAGACGTACTGCGGTGGTCGCATCGTAAGCTGTCTCGAAGGAGGCTATCACGTTGATCGCTTGGCCGAGTCGGTCGCGTGCCATTTGCGCACGCTGCTGGATGTGGGGAAGAAGTGAGAGGGTGGTACTTGTTTTCAAAAGTAACCCGCAGCGTCAGCGAGGGATTTCGCTGGTTTACGCAATTCCGCATTCCCTTGCTGACGCTGCGGGTTACTAAAGCAAGTTCCCGTGAGCCGTGGCGAAATGACGAATGGGTGATTGTCAAATTCAACGTGATGCCGAATGACAACTTCGCGACAAGTTTGTCGGATAGATTTGCATGTTGCCGAGAAATTGATTTGCCAACGCGAATTTTCAATCTAGATTCCACTCAGGAGTGGAGTCTTTCGCACGTTTGCGCGATGGGGCGCTCCAGTCAGCGGGTTCCGAACGTAGAACCACCGGGACTGAGGAGCTTTCACCATGAACAATGTGCGTCGAGTGAAGCGTATGGAACGGAATCGTCGCGGGGCCATCATCGTGTTGGCCGCCGTGATGATGTCGATCATGTTGATGTTCGTCGCGTTTGCGGTGGACCTGAGTTACATGGCGCTCACGAAAACACAGCTTCAGGGGGCGGCCGATGCCAGTGCCTTGGCAGGGGAGATGGAATTGAGCGGGACCGCAGACCCAGCGACGGTTCGGGCCAATGCGCTCACCGCGATTCGTGCCGTCGCCGCCCAACATCGCAACGGCGACAAGGCGGCCGCGAGCATCGAAACCTCCGACGTGACATTCGGTAAGATGACTTGGAATACGTCGTCTCAGGCCTACGTCTACAACTGGGGTGAATCACAAACGCCCTACAACATTGTAAAGGTACGTGTCGATCGTGACGCGGCTTCCGGCGGTTCGGCCGACGATCGCCTGCCGCTGTTGTTTGCCGGGATTATGGGTCACACGAAGACGACGATCGGAGCCGAAGCCGTTGGATCGTTCCAACCTCGTGACATCATGGTCGTGCTCGATTTCTCGGCGTCGATGAACGATGACAGTTCGTTTCGCCGCATCTCATCTCTTGGACGGACGTACATCGAGTCCAACATGCAAACGATGTGGCAGGAACTCGGTTCGCCGGTGTACGGAAATCTGACCTTCACGCCCGCCCATGCCAAGTTAAAAGGACGAGTTGCTTCCGGGACGATTCCCCACATTGATGTCACCTACAAGAGAACCTCGGTCTTGGTGACCTCGACGCTCGCGCTGGCGCAGGTTCGTTTGCAGTTCTCGAACGGTGCCACGCAGACCATCACGGTCAGCGGTGGATTGCTGACGGGAACCTATGCCGGTTCTGGCAGCAATGCGGGCAAGGACATTACCAACTGCTGGGTGAAATCGGGCACGAACGCCAGTCTGTCGAGCGGGAACTACGGGGAACAGTTCGACTTCACAGCGGCCAACATCAAGACGGCCCTCGGGCTGACCGGAACCTATCCGTACCCCGGTGGTACTTGGGGCGATTACATCACCAATGTTCAAGCCTCCAGCGGCACTATCTATGACGCCGGATATCGCGACATGTACGGCTACATGACCTGGATGGACTACTTGCAGGAAATGCAATACTCCGTGACTCAGACGCCGGATTTGTGGAAGACCAGCGAACAGCCAGTGGGTGTTCTCAAAGATGGCGTCGATGAATTCATCAATTACCTCACCGCGATCGAAGCAGAAGATCGCATCGGTTTGTCAGCCTATTCCCATACCAACACCGCCGGTGCAATACTCGAACACGGCTTGAGTACGAACCTCACTCAGATCAAGACCACGACTCGGCTTCGTCAAGCCGGGCACTACAAGCCGGGGACCAACATTTCAGCAGGAATGGCAGTGGCCCGCCAAGAAATAATTGCTCGTGCCAGACCAAGGGCATTCCGCATGATGGTCGTGATGACGGATGGTGTCGTGAACGAACCGACCAGTGCGAGTGTCGGGAGGGCCCAGGTCATCACTGAGGCGAATGCGGCTGCAGCAGCCAAAATTAAATGTTTGACGATCAGCCTTGGAGTCCTCGCTGATACGGCACTCATGCAGCAAGTGGCCGATATCACCGGGGGGATTCACTTCAACGTGCCCGGCGGAGTAAGCATCGCCACGGTGCGAGCACAACTGCAAGCAGTCTTCCGCCAAATTGCCAGCAGCCGCCCACTGAAGCTCATCAAGGGAAGCTGACGCAACAGCGATCGTAGGGGCTATTCTTGTCCACTCGTCCCCGTCTGTGGAGGAGAGAGGACCGGCAAGAGAAGCGTATGCTGCTGTACTATCGGCAGACAACGACTGCGGCGAACTCAACTCACGCGCGACGCGGATGCCACAACATCCGCGTCGCGTTGTTCTTTGAGTTGAACCGAGGGCTCGGATTATTTCAACGAGTTATACGTGTCGTGATCGAACTCGATCAACCGACAAATCAAAGCGAATATACTTCTCGCGGGTCCAACCGAAGCATTTAAATCGCTTAACCGCGTGGGCAACGCCCCGCGCGGTTAAGCGAGCTTTTTGAGTTCGGGAAGTTATTCCGGCCCTGTTTCTTAGAGACTTCGGAAGTGTCGACAGAGACCTCGCGCAGAAACTTCTTGGACTGCGCATTAGGTCGGCAAACGGACTTGTGAGCAGACTTCGAGCAAGTCAAACGACTACCACAGCAAACAGCACAGTCGCTGACTTCCGGGGATTTGATCGTGCCGTTTTTGTGGAGTAGCCCTCGTGCAATGACGCCTTTCGTCAACAGCGCATCTCCACGTGATGCCGTTTCTCAACATGACTCGTGCGTCACTAGGCAACCGTTGTGCCGCGACTGTTTGACGACTCGATGAGAGACTGAATCACTCCGACAATCGACTCCATTTCAGGCATTTTTTTGGATGAATCCTCACGTTGCGCAAACCGTTAGCTGGTAAAGCCACGTTGGTTCGAGAATGCGTTAATAACGTGAGTTGACAGACTGTTAAGGCCACTCGCCCGGCATGGTCGCTGCTAACGATACGCTGTGCCTTGCGGCCTCAAACGCCCTTAGACTGGCCAGTCATTCGTACGTTTTCCGTGTGAAGTAAATCACCGGCGTTGGGCAGCAAGTGCAACGATCACGAGTCACTTCGGAAACTCGGGTCGCGATGGATCGAACCTCGCGAGTCCGCCGTGTTGCGGCGGATTTCATGCAGGTGTGCGGGGCGCACACTATTCCGACAATGGTCATCACTTTATGTCTCCACTTTGGAGAGAACAGGAGGACAACGCGTGCTGAAGAATCTCTGGAATGATGAAGCTGGCGTGATCATCTCGGCCGAACTGGCCTTGGTACTCACGATTGGCGTGCTGGCGATGGTCGTCGGCCTGAGTGAAGTCGCGGTTGCGGTGAACACCGAACTGAATGATGTCTCGAATGCGATTGGTGCCCTGAACCAAGGATATGCCTTCACGGGATTCGAAGCCAAGTGCGGCTGCAAAACGAAGAGTTCCGTGGCTGGTAGCTCCTTCAGCGATGCCACCGATGATTGCGACCGCAACACGAGCTGCGATCTGGTCGGCGGCACCGCGTCTGTCACTTCGGAAGGCCATTGATCAGCGACACGTCGTCTAACTCACAATGAACAATCGGCGCACCACGATTTGGCCAGATGGCCCGTGCTGCGCCGACTTCATTCTTTGATTCCGGCCAGCCGACCAGTCTTCGCCGCATACCAATCCGCACCGTGGGCGAGCGAACGCGGACAAACGGTTAATCGTACATCAATAAGTAGCAGTGGTAGCCGAACTCGTGAGCGTTCGGACTGAAGTCTCACGACTTCAGCTACGCCTGTTATTCCTGCGCGAGTCCTGAGGCCGCTCTGACAAGTCCGACATTGAATGCGGTGGTGCAGCTCCTCAATTCAAAGGGCGCGGCTGTTGAGTGAGGAATAATTCCATCAAGTCAAACCGCCACCATTGCCAATCAGTCGCTCCTCTCATTCTCGACGTACAATTGCGTCGCCTCTGCGGATCTGTTGTCGCTCGATGGTGCCGTTCGTCAACAGCGCACCTGCACGTGATGCCGCAACTCCACGCGGTCACACTGCACCCGCTCCCCGACGCGCCTCAGCAGATTGACGGCTCGATGAGAGACCGAATCACTCTGACAAGTGTCGCCGCCTCGCCTTATTTTTTTGAGCGGGCCTCACACGACGCAAGCCGTTACACGGTGAGGACTCTATCGCGAAAGAGACTGAGGAGCGCGTGTTGACAGTCTGTTAAGGCCACTCGCACGCGGCACGGTCGCTGCTAACTGTGTCCTTCGCCCGACAACATCAAACGCTACTAGACTGGCCAGTCGATCGCACGATTGCCGTGCAAAGTATTTCACCGGCGTTGGACTGTTTCGAGCTTCGATCACGAGCCACATCGGGAACTCGGGTCGAGATGGACCGAACCTCACGAGCCTTCCGTCTGGCGACGGATTTCGTGCAGAAGTGCGGGAGGCACGCCTTTCCGAAAAATGTTCACAAATTCAATTCAAAAACTTGGCGATTAGGGAGTCACTTCATGCTGATGAAACTTTGGAACGACGAAGCAGGTTTGATTGTCTCGGCCGAATTGGCCTTGGTACTGACGATTGGCGTGCTCGCCATGGTCGTTGGTCTGAGTGAAGTCGCTGTCGCGGTCAACACCGAGCTGAACGACATTTCGAATGCGATTGGGGCTTTGAACCAGTCGTACTCCTACACCGGATTCGTGGCCAAAGACGGCTACAAGGGAAAGAGTTTCGTGGCCGGTAGCTCCTTCAGTGACGCCACTGACGATTGCGATCGCAACACGAGCTGCGACTTGGTCGGCGGTACCGCGTCCGTCGCTTCGGAAGGTTATTGATCGACTGCGGCTCGTCTCACTGACGAAGATATAGATGAACAATCGGCGCACCACGATTCGGCCCCACGGCCCGTGATGCGCCGTTTTCATTCTTTGGGACTCGCACATCAGTGAGGCGAAATCAGAAGAAGGATTGAGGTGAGCCAGTTCTTGAGCGAGAGTCAGATGCTGAAGTCTGTCGTACGGCCCAGCAGGCGGTCGATCAGTTCCTGCGGGATGTCGATCGCGAGTGACGTGCCGCCGACATCGGTCGGGTTGATCCCGCAGTAGACTGACCACGGTCCCAGATGACGCCAACGTCCGGCACGCTTCGGCTCGTTCGGCAGCACTGGAGTCGTGCAGCGGTTGCAGCCGATCGTCGTGAAGCCCTGCTCATGCAGTGGGTTAACGATTACCTGATGCTCGGCAATGTACGCGTCCATCGCGTCGTTCGTGAAATTGGCGAGCGGGTTCACTCGCACACAGTTCATCGCGGGATCGACCGAGAGAATCGGGCAGCCTCCCCGCGCTCCCCCCTCGGCCCGACGCAGGCTGCCGATGAGACAATCGAACTGGCCGCGCGTCGCCAATAATGGCTCGGTCTTCCGCAGGTCGCAGCATTGCCGCTGGCCTTCGGGTGTCAGATAGAGGACGCCCAAGGCCTTGGTCTGATCTTCCATCGTTCGTTCGGGATGGAGCGTGATGATGTCGAGGCCATACTCGCGGGCGAGTCGATCGCGCGTATCAAGCGTCTCCTGAAAGTTCACGCCCGTATCGACGAAGACGACTTTCATACCCAGCTTTAACACGCTGACCATGTGACAGACGACACTCCCCGCCATCTGCATCGCCGTCAGCGCGGCGACTCGCTCGCCGAAGACAACCTTCGTCCATCGCAGCAACTCGCCCGGAGAGCGGTCTTCAAAAGACTTGTTGAGTTCGATCAGATCGGCCTGCGTGAATCGAGCCATATCAGTCCATGCTTTCGAGGAGAATCGGGGTTCGGCCGGAATCTAGCAGATGGTTTGGAAACGGGGCAACATCGTGGGGAGGAGAGTGAGATGGAGGGAGCAGTGAGGTTTGTCAGCGGGAAGTGGTGCTCATGGCGTGAAGTCGCTCGTGGCATCCACCGAGAGGCAGAAGTGAGAGATCAGTTGGGCGGCTTGATCGAGATCGTTGAGAGAGACCACTTCGACGGGGCTGTGCATGTAGCGGTTGGGGATGCAGACGAGTCCCGTCGCGACCCCGCCGCGCGTCAGTTGCAGTTGTGCCGCGTCGTTACTGGCCGCCGTCGCGAGGCCGTTGATTTGAACAGGAATCTCTGCTGAGGCGGCTCGTTCCACCAGCCGCTCGAACACGATCGGGTTGACGTTGGGACCGCGATACAGGACCGGGCCTTTGCCCACTTTGATCCGTCCGTATTGAGTCTCATCAATCGTCGGGCAGTCGGTCGCGTGGGTGACATCGACGACGATCCCGAGTTGCGGGTCGATTTGAAACGCGCTGGTCTGCACGCCGCGTAGACCGATCTCTTCTTGAACGGTCGAGACCGCGAACACGGCGGCGTTCGGGTTGCCGCGCGCGACTCGTTCGGCCGCCGTCATCACGGTCCAAGCGCCGACTTTGTTGTCCATTCCCGGAGCCGATGCGAACCCGTTCCGCAGCTCACGAAAGCCGAGCGTCACCGTGATTGGATCGCCAATAGCAACCAGCTCTCGCGCTTCATTCCCATTTTGAGCGGCGATATCGACCCACAGATTCTTGATCTCGGGGACGACCTTCCGGTCCTCGGGTGATTGCAGATGAATCGGCTTCCGTGCGATGACTCCCGCCACCGGGCCGTTCTTCGTCCAGACTTGCACGTTCTGACCGATCAGCACCTGCGGATCCCAGCCGCCGATCGCATGAACCCACAAGTAGCCCTTGTCGTCGATGTGTTTGACGAGCAACCCGATCTGATCGCAATGCCCTGCCAGCATGATGCGCGGGAAGCCACTCGGGTTGACCGCCGCCACCACGTTGCCGTGCCAATCGGTCTTCACATCGTCCGTGAAGCCCTTCGCAAACCGACGCACGACATCCTGCACGGGGCGTTCGTAGCCGGAGGGACTCGGAGCGTGCAGCAGGTCTTTGAGGAACTGAAGTGCGTCGTCTTGCATGAAGTGGGTCCTCGTTGTGCGGAGTTGCCGAGGCGGTCTTACCCAGACTGCCACGTCGGTGGATGTCTCGTTTATTGTTTGAAAGAATGTCTGACAATCTGGCCAGTTCTGGAACTTTTGCTTTGACGGCTTGCTCACGCGGTAGGTACTTTGTGGCCGCGACGGAGGACGGGAGTTGAAAAACCCACTGCTCACGCGGTGGCGAAAACGCAATCCTGAAGACAGTTCGTGGTGAGTGTAACAGGGACGTTCAGAGTGGTGCAGGGATGCCAATTCACGACTGACCGTTCACGTTCAATCAGTCTTTTCAAGGCATAGTCTGCCACTTCTCGACTCACTTGTCTTTGCCATTGCAACCCGTGTTTCAAGTTCGGCGTCGATCTCGAACCGAACTGGTTGTCAGTCTTGCTGCCACACGAGAAGGCTTAGCCATCTCATGCGAGACCGTTCCATTTCAAGGAGGATTCTCATGAGTGCCACACTGTTTGCCCCCGGCTCCCCGCTCTTGGTGGAGCGAGTTGAACAGGCGATCCTGTCTCGCACGGGCGGTCGCGTGCGAGGACTGCGGATTCACTACGTGGATGGCTGCGTCATCATCTCGGGTCGCACCTCGACCTACTACAACAAGCAACTCGTCACTCACGCTGCGATGGAAGTCGCCGACGAGGCGCTCGTCATGAACGAAGTCGAAGTCTGCTGACGATGCTCGCTGCCGCAACAAATCCCCCGTAGGATGGGCACTCTTGCCCGTCCTGATTTCTGTCTTTGAGCCGGACGGGCAAGAGTGCCCATCCTACATTGGGGTCAGGCGAATCCGGCTCATCGCCGAACGACACGCCCCTTACAACCTCTTGTCCGGTGGCGTCTCGCCCTGTGAGGGACTCGCGCTCTGGGAGCGGAAGCGAGGTTCCTCGCCCTTCAGGAGACGGCGAACGTTGGCTCGATGTTGGAAGACGATCAATAGCGGGACGGCGATCGAGAACAGGCCCTGGCTCCACGAGTCGGCGGCGAATGCTGAGGGCTTCAGCGTCGCCAGTTGATAGAGCGCAAAAGCGGCTGCGGCCAGTATCGAACTCAGTGACACAATGCGTCCCCCCATGAAGCTGATGGTGAACGTGGCCGCAGCGGCGAGCATCCCGAGCGGACTGAGCATCGAAACCACGCCGAGCGAAGTGGCGACTCCTTTGCCTCCCTTGAAACCGAGCCAGCAAGAGAACATATGACCGACGATCGTCGAAACACCGGCCAGCACCACGTAGTGCGGCAGCGCTGGGTCGGCATTGTCGAACAGCAACTGCGGTAGCAGCCAGACGGGCAGCAACCCCTTCAGTGCATCCAATCCCAAGCAGATCAAGCCCCATTTCTTGCCGAGAACGCGTCCGGCATTCGTCGCTCCGATGTTGCCGCTGCCATGCTGACGCAGATCGACCCCTTTGACCGCCCAGCCGATCAGCAGTCCAAAAGGAATCGAACCGGCAAGGTAACTGGCCAGCACCAACACGATGGGCATTATCGGCATGACTCGTCGTTTCCAGCGAAGCTCTAGAAAAATGAAGGGATCAGAACAACCGCGCCTCGGGATAATGTCCGCGTTGGACTGTCCGTCGAAGCCAGCACAACGCGACGAGATTGGCTCCCTTCCACCAGAGCAACCACGAAGTGAGTCGCCACGCCTCGATCAGGTCTGAGACGCCGAACAGCAAGAACGCCAAAACATAAGCCAGTTCCAAGCTCGACCGGCGGTGATGCCGCCAGCGGCACAGTACCAAGCCCGCGAAGACGAACCACGCAGCGGCCTCCACAAAATTGAAGCCGCGACAGACGATGTCGGTCCATAGGTACGGTTCGATCTCGGGTCGAGACCACGACCACCAAGTCTCGAACCACAGGATGCGAACGACCTCGCTCATCGTACGGTCCTGTTGCGAGACAGTTGCTAGAAGCATGAACCCAATCTCGGTCTTCGCGCGAACGACGCACCTCGCGCGAAGACCTTCAATTCGCTCGCCCCATCCCTCGACGCGTACAAGTCGCTCACGGCAGTTAGCAGCCTGTTGAACAACCCGTAGCATGGACGCCTCGTCCGTCCTGAATTCTTCAACAAACGGCTAGACATCACAGAGTTGGACGGCTTGGCGGAGACCGGCTTGGGCATCGCGGGTGGGGATGAACTCGTGGCCGACGAAGCCCTTGTAGCCCATCTCGACGATCTTACGCATGATCGGCGGATAGTTGATCTCTTGCTTGTCATCCAACTCTGCGCGACCGGGGTTGCCTGCCGTGTGGATGTGACCGATCACGTCTTTGCATTCTTCGAGGCGGCGGATCACGTCGCCGTTCATGATCTGCACGTGATAGATATCGAACAGAACTTTCACGCGTGGCGAACCGACACGCCGCACGATGTTTGCCACGTAGTCAATATCGTCCCCTTGATAGCCGGGATGTCCCTTCATCGGGTGCGAACCGTCGCGCGTGTTGAGATGTTCGAGGCAGATCGTGACACCCTTCTTCTCGGCATGCGCGGCCAGCTTCTTCAGGCCAGCGACGCAGTTGTCTGCTCCTTCGGCGAGCGAGATTTCACCGCTGGTCGGGTCTTCGGCGTTCTTCCATTTGTAGCCGGTGAAGGCGATGACACTGGGGACTCCAGCCGCTGCGCAGTCGTCGATCATCTTCGTCGTCGTCGTAATGACTTCGGCCTGATAGGCCAAGTTGTTCAGTCCCTTCATGAACGGCGCACCGGGCATTCCGTTCGGAGCGATCGCGCACGTCAGGCCGTGCTTCTTGAGCGTGTCCCACGTCTCCGGACCACAAATTTCGACCGACTTACACCCGAGGCTCTTCGCAATCGAACAGGTCTTGTCGATGTCCCACTTCTCTTCACAGACATTGAAGCACCAGAAGACGACCGAGTGATTGATGTTCCCTTTCATGGCAACTTTCTGGTCGGCAGCACCGACCGTTTGAGGAGTGAACGCAGACAAAGAAGCGACCGCACCAGCAGCCACCGTAGCTTGAAGCAGTTCTCGACGTGAGAGACTTTCATTCGACATGGGACAACCTCGCAGAGGGAATCGGAGGCAAACGCGGGGCGGAGTAGAGTCGGTCGCAGGCGCGAAATCAATCGCCGTGCTTCTGCCGCAATCGAGGCGACAGTCGCAGCAGCAGTCGCACACGCTCAAATTCGTCGAGCCAGTCCTGCGTCACATCGGCCAGCAGCGACTGTCCCGGTGCGACCAAGCCCGTTGGGCAAGCGGCTCCTTCAAGCGAATTCGCCATGTCGCGGTACTTCGCCAAAGTCCGGTCTCCATAGCGACCGCAGGGCGCTCCCTCTTCCGACAGGAACAGCAACGACGGGACGCGCCGCCCGCCGCAGATCGACAGCGCATCGGCCAAATCACCGTGATCGTCTCGGTCGAAGTAGCGAACTTGAATTCGCGCGGACTGCCGCGCGAAGTGATCGAGGATCGGGCACTGCTGAACGCAGTCGCCACACCACGCCCCCGAAACGACCATGATCAGCATGTCACGCTGAAAGCCTTCAAGCAGTGTTTGCTGAGCGGGCGTCAACCGGACCTGTGCGTGCAAGTCATCCCACCGCCGCCGTTGTTCGGGAGTGGCATACCGTTAGAGAAATTCGTCATAGGCCAGCCCGGCTGGCCACTTCTGCATGAAGTCCATGAGTTGTCGCTCCTTGGTTTGAAAGTGTGTGTGTGTAATGGAAAGCGACTCGATATCAGGTCTGATCATTCGTTCGTTTAACCGCGTGGGCAACGCCCCGCGCGTCAAGTGACCTTAAACCAGCACATCAATCACCGTCGGACGTGGGTGAGCCGGGTGCCGTGAGGCCCCGGACTGTTCGAGGAAGAATCCGGGGCCTCACGGCACCCGGCTTATCTCGATCATCAGATTGTTGCCTCCAGTGGTTGATGCACCGGTCCTGAGTGCCTGTTTCTCCTTCGCCGCGCGGGGCGTTGTCCACGCGGCGAAACGAAGCTGAAAGATCGGGCCGCGTCATACTGCTAACCGTTCGTCCGTGACAACTCACGCAGGAAGTCGAGGGCCTCATCGACCTCCATCACGGGCATCCCACACTGGCGGCCGTCGCGATCGCACTTTTGCAGCAGCATCAACTCTTCGTAGTCGAGCGATTCGCGCAGCCGATGCTTCGCTCGAAAGCCGAGCGAACCGTCGATTACTTGGTGAGCTTCCATGTGATGTTCGATCAGCCAAGCCGTGCGTGGCGTGATGGCTCCCTCCAACGCTTCGAGCGCCGCACCGACGTGATCGTCGGGGTCGAGGCCCTTGCCGACATCATGCAGCAGCGCGGCGAGCAGGAACTCTTCGTCGTAGGGCAACTCGTAGCGAGCCAACTCGAAAACTTGCAGGCTGTGATACAGCACGTCTCCCTCAGGATGATGCTTCTTCGACTGCCCGACTTTGTCGAGCGGCAGTAACAGCGACCGATAGACCTGGAAACGATCGAGCTTGCTCTCGGCGTCGAGGACTTCCGCATCGAGTTCGCTGTCGGGGTACTCGGCTCTCAGCAGTTGCTCGAACTCGGGCAGTGTTGCCCGTTCGATTGCCTTTCCCGTGATCGAACTCTTGAACGCATACGCGATCTTGTCGGTCGAGTAGACCGTCAGTTCAATCGGGAAGCGGTCTTGAATGTGGAAGTGCGTGTAGACCCGCTCCTCGCCCTGCTTGGTGACACGCTTATGCTCGATGTCGTAGAGCATCCCTTCCTGATCGAGCGTGACTGCCACCGAGTCGATGCTGCTGGTGAAGACATGCAGGTCGATGTCCGATCCGTGGCGCACATGGCCCGTCAGCGTGCTGCCGATGATCTTCGGTTTGAAGTCACGCAGGAGCCGCATCAGCCGCAGAGCGTCCATTCGCATCTCGCGCAGTCGCTCGTGGCGACCTTCGCCCTCGAACAGACATGCCATCCGCTGGATTTCATCGCGAATCTCAGAGTTGCTCGGGAGGTCCGACGGCTTGACCCAACCGCCACACACGGCCCGTGCGGCCTTGAGCTTCGCGCGGTAGTACTCTTTCTCGTGCCGCCGATACATCAGGCGGGCTGCTTCAAAAATGATCTGCCGCCGAAACTTCTCGCGACCTCGCGTCCGATCATCTCGAACGCGGTCGCTCTTGCGAACCGTCTGTTCCTCGAACTCCTCGGGATCGACTTCCGCGCCGCGAGCGTACTGCTCCGACTTCACGAACCTTGAGGGCTTCTCGGTTAAGCCGCCCTCAAGTTCATCCCCGACAATCTCGTTCTCGCCGAACTCGCCGAACTCGTCACTCCACAAGTCCCCGTCGCGAGGATCGACTTCCAAAAACTGTTCTTCGTTTTGAAGATCGTCGCCTTCAAAACCTTCACTCTCAGTCCAACTCTCATGCGTCATAAACGTCTGTGCCGTGACCAAGCCCATCAAAGCGGCACCGGGCTTCGGGGAGAGATAATACGCCCCGGCGTCGAGGACACAACCCGAGCATCGGGGGTTCAATCGGACCAAACCTCACAGGGAACGTCGATAAACTCGATGTCCGTCGCGGTGTGACCTCGCTCAGTCATCGCCCGGGCGCCGTCGTTCATTGGTGGTCAGATTTCCAAGGATTTGAATCGCGCAGCGATGCCAGCGAATCGCTGCGGGCCTCAGCCCGCAGTAGGGAAAGTTGGAACAGATGAGCGGCGACAGCAGTGCCAAGCATGGAAGCCTCTTTCTGCTGCCGCTTCGCGGCTCTCCGTCGTCACCGTTTGCCGTTCCGTGGGATAACACCCACGGCTATTCGCTGCCGTCGCTTCGCGACTAGGACCACCAATGAGCAACTACACCCCGGATGAAGTATGAGGCCGAACGTGCTGGCGTTCCGGTTCCTTACCTCCCGATCCCGAAGAGTGTCTTCAAGAGTTGGGGGCCTTCACCAAACAGCATGATCGCGACGGCCATCAGGGACTCGCCTGCGATCAGGCCCGATGAGACGGCGACGGTGTATTTCTCGTCGAGCTTGGGAGCCTGCTTCGACAGAGTCCACGCGACCAGCGCGCCGAGGAACATGGCGATCGAGTTGAATGCCGGGATGACTCCCGCGATGCCGAGGCCCGTCGCCGAGGGAATCCAATGGCGATGTTTCTTCGGGACGAACTCTTCGAGCAGCGCCAGCACGATGCCGATCGCACCGCCGATCAGCATCGCGACCAGCGCCCCTTGCGGCAGCTTATCGACACCTTGTCCCAGCATCTCGGCCACCCCTTGCCAGACCTTGGCGGAGGGAGCGGGCAGCTTTTCCGTACCGAGGTCTTCGGGCTTCACGATCAGGCAATAGACCGGTACGCAAACGAGTGTCCCGGCGAGAACACCGAACAGTTGGGACAACGTCTGCTTGCGTGGATTGCCTCCCAACAGATAGCCCGACTTCAAATCGGTCAGCAGGTCGGCGGAGTGCGAAGCGGCCCCGGCCGTGATCGATGCGGTCATCAGGTTCGTCGTGATGAAGTGATCGGCGATCGCGCGTGGCGTGATGACCGCGTACAGCAACTGAGTGATCTTGCCCATCGCACCGATCGGCGTGATATCGGTCTCACCGGTGGCGCGCGCGGCGACAATCGACAGCAGGAACGTGACGAGCACTGCGATGATCCCCATCCACCAGTGAATGCCGAACAGCAGGTCGCCCAACACCACGCAGGCCGTTCCCGACACGAGCGTCCCGATTAGAAACCACGAGCCGGGGACTTCGACTCGATCGAGCGGATCGACTGCGCCGCCCGCCGACTTCCCGAAGATGCGGCTCAGACCACCAAACGCCTTCAACACAGTTCGCCAGCGAAACGCGAACGAGAGCAATCCCGACGCCACCATCATTCCCGTCGCCGGCCACAGCGTCCACGAGACGATGCCGCGATAGCCGGGCTGGACGATGTCGTACTCCAGCAGGAAGTAGCCGATGACTCCGAAGTAAAGGACCGCGCCGACTAGCAGCGAGATGCCGACCCGAATCCCCATAATGGCTCCCGCCGCGAGCATGATCAGCGAGCCTTCCATGCCGATCGTGTACTTCTTCAACAGACCGCCTCCCACCGCACCGGGGAAGAGTGGGAAGGCACTCGGAAACGCGGCCGCTTCACCAAATGTCTTCAGCGCGACGAACTGCAACTTGTCCGACAGCCAGCCGAGTAGCGGCGCGAAGCCGTCTCGCCAGAACGCCACGAATGCGCCTGCCAACCCCGACACGAACAGCGCTCGCGCCTTGCCGAGAGCCTCCGCGCCCGACGAGTGCATCGACTTCAAGGTCTCGGCCGTCGCGATCCCCGACGGAAACGGCAGGCCCTCTTCGTTGATGAGCTGTCGCTTGAGCGGGATCGCCATGAAGACCCCCAGCAGCGAGACGGCACACAGCCACGCCATCATCTCCCACCACAACAACTGCCGTCCGGTGACGAGATAGAGCGCGGGGATCGCCGAGACCAAACCCGCCGATGCCATGTACCCGGCGGCACTCGCGGCACTCGACATCGTGTAGTTTTCCAGGATCGTGAACGGCTCCTTGCGATAGGCCGGAATGATCTTTTCGAGAATGTTGAAGACCGCATACGCGATGATGCAGGCGGTGATCGTGACTCCCAACCCCCAGCCGGTCTTCAACCCGACATACAAGTTCGAGATCGACATCACACCGCCGATCAGCATCCCGGTGACGACCGACCGCACCGTCAGTTGCTTCGCGTCGTCCCCCTGATAGACCGTCGCGAGCCACTCCTCGGGCGTGTACTTGCGGTGCATCGGTGATTCGTTCACAGCGATTGAACTTCGATCCGTAGTGGCCAAGTCCGTAGGAATCAAATCGGTGTTGTCCGACATGGTGTTCTGCCTTCTCCAAACAGCCTGCAAGTGGAGCCCATTCCTTCAGATCACAAGTCACGGCTTGGTGATCAGTGGGACACGCCCACGTTACTTTCGTTCCGCTCACTTCGCGAGCGACATCCTCGGGTTGTCCGCGCTGTGTGAAACCCGACCAAACAAATCGCCGATTTTCGGAAGACTCCGAAATTGGTTCCGCAGTTCGTGAGTGATCATCCACGTCCAGACGTTTTGAGTCGTCCGTGTGCGATACATCGATTCTTGACGAAGTCCATTCTCTGTGGCAGTCCGTCTACGACTGGAGCGATATCCGAGTCTGTCATCGGAACGATAGGATCACATCCAACGGAACTTGGTGACATCGGTACGAAAGGTTGGGCCTGCTCGGTCCAAGAGAGATTTAACCCATGCGCATAATCTCAGTGTTCTCTTTGTTGCTATTGCTTGCAACTCCTCTGTTATCGCAGGAGCCAGCTCGCGAAATCTGGGGCCGCCCGGTCATGCGGCAACCGTTCGACAAGCAGCCACTGCGGCCGATCGAGATTCCGGGCTGGGTGCGGGAGACGCTCGGTTGCGGGTACACGCTGTCGGTCATGTCGACCGCACAGCGCGAGGCGGCGGCCAAGCACGGCGTGACGCTCAGCGAGATGGGGTTCGTCGATCCGTTTTATGCGTACTACGACAGCAAACTCCTGAAGCGCCGCAGCCCGCATGTGCCGCTCGACCGGATCGAGAAGGAGGTCGCTGAGTACCAGCGGCTCGGGGTACGGATTCTGGGTGTCTACCCACCGTGTCTCCAAGGCGAAGTGTACGAGCTGCATCCCGAGTGGCGACGGATCGCGACGGACACAACAGAGATTCCACACATCGACATGGAGAAATTTCCGCACGGCGGGATGCTCTGCCTGCTCGGTCCGTACGGCGATTTCTTCATCGACGTGTTGGCCGAGATCACTACGAAGTATCCGGCCGTCAGTGCCTTCAGTTTCGACGGCTTGCACTACGGAGGGGTCTGCTACTGCCAACATTGCCGCGCGCACTTTCACCGTGAGACCGGAAAGGAAATTCCGCCGACCGACATGAACAACCCCGCTTTCCGACGTTACCAGCATTGGGCTGACCGCAGGATGGAAGATCTCGTCCGCCGCATGCAGACGCGGCTGAAAGGGATCAACTCGGAACTCGCGCTGGTCACCTGGACCACGAATGCCGGTCGCTTCGGACACTTTCTAAGCATTCCGCGCAACATGCCCGCGCGGATGAATCTGCTGCTGGACGCTCCCGATCAAGAGTTCTGGCTCGATGAGACGAACCGCGGAGCGACCATCGTCCCGGCCTTTGCCAACGCCTACATCTGGGCCACCACCAACCATCGCGTCGCCTTCAGCGAGCCGTACATCCTCAGCCACGGCAATCCGTATGGCAAAGACAGCTTCCCACCCTCCGAGATCGAACGCCGCATGCTCCTGGCCGCCACGCACGGAGCCGCCCCGAGCATCGCGGTTGCGCAACCCGACCATCTGCAACAGCCGCTCTACGACTGCATGGACCAGTTGCAACGTCGCAAGCCGTGGCTGCTGAATCGGCGTCCCGAAAAGTGGGCCGCGATGGTCATGAGCGACAACACTCGCAACTTCTACGGCCGATCTGCGGGCCAAGTCGAAGAGCGATACATGGCCAACGCGTTCGGGACCTTCCGCACGGCGGTCGAGGAACACCTGCCGGTGACGGTCATCAATGATTGGAACTTGAACGCAGAGGATCTTGCTGGTTACGCGGTGCTGGTCTTGCCGAACACCGCAGCGCTGGACGACGACCAGGCCACGGCGATTCGCGAGTTCGTCCGCGCGGGAGGCGGGTTGGTCGCCAGTCTCGACACTTCGCTGTTCAACGAATACGGCGACCCGCGCGACAATTTCTTGTTGGCCGATGTCTTCGGCGTGGACTTTCGTGGGCTGCCGGAGACACAAGCTTCTGGCAAGGAAACGCTCGACGTGAACTTCGCCGCCTCGATCCCCGCAGACTACTGGGAGAAGCGGAAGAACGTCTTCGACTTCCGCCAGAACACCGAATCGTGGCTGAATGCCGGCAAGATGCGAACCTATGTCGGGCCCGACCCGGTGACCTTCAAGGGACCAGCCGTCCGCGTGCGAACGAATCTCCATCATCACGGTGAGATCATCGGCACACTGCGTGAGAAGTCGCGGGCCGATGCCGAGTCGCTGCCGGTGGTCGTGACCAATACGTTCGGCAAGGGCAAGGTCGTGTATCTCGGAGCGGGATTCGATGCGGCGTATTACTTGTATCCATACCCGTATCAACGACTGGTGCTCAAGCACGCGATCAACTGGGCTGCACAGTCTCCTTCGCCAGTGACCGTCGAGGCCCCGCACTGCGTTCACTCGACGCTGACCCGCCAGACGGTCGATGGCCGTGACCGGCTGATTCTCCAACTCTTCAACGACCTCAACACGACGGCGTTTCACGCTCTGCCCAACGAAGACATTCCGCTGCGAGAGGAGACCGTTCCGATCCACGACATCGTGGTAACACTTGCTCCGCAATACCCGATCCGCAAAGCCACCCTCCAACCGGAAGGGACACCGATCGAGTTCGAGACCACGCCCAACGGAACTCGTCTGGTGATTCCCAAACTGGAGGTCCACACCATCGTCGCCGTGGAACTCGGCCCGATAAAACATCCGCCCGCTTCGTCTCCGTAACGGTCGCCCAATCAAAGAAACTCCACGCCCATGAAGTGAAACACGAACCGCAGTCTCGTCATGCTCATCGTCTTGCTGCTGGCCTCGCTGGTTGATCTCCATGCCGCAGAGCCGATCGCCATTGGTTCGCGGTACGAGTTGTTTGGGCTCTCCGCCATTCGTGTTGGAACGCATTCATCAGCCGCAGGGCGCTAGCCCCGGTTAAGCGAAAACAAACCGGGGCTAGCGCCCTGCGGCTGATTT
>JAYTXB010000849.1:0-12136 GCA_043743205.1 Schlesneria sp. | reverse complement strand
GAACAGCCACTTTCTCAATCAGTTCTCGAAGTTGCCCGAGAAGATTCGGCTGCGGTTTTTGAAGTCTGTCGAACAGCTTTCCGAGAAGGCCGCTTCGCTCAGCGAGTGATTGGCTGGATTGAAGGAGCAGCGCGCGGCCATGCACGATCCCAAACAACCCGACTCTGCTTTTAACCTTCCGTCGCTGCGTCCGGCTGCTCGCAAAGAGTCCGTTTCACAAGCAGCCGGCTCGACGACGACGGTCCCCGCGTGGCTCGTCGCGGTGCTATTGTTTGCCGTGGCGACGTTGATGCTCCGCAATGCGGGACTGCTGCCGGGCTTTTCGTCGCGTGCTGCGACTGAGCCGCGCACGGTCACACCGCGCGGGGACTTGGCGGCCGATGAGCAGTCCAACATTGAGTTGTTTCGCAAGGCGTCTCCGTGCGTGGTTCACATCGAAACGCTGACGCGCCACCGCGACCGTTTCAGCATGAACGTGCTGGAGATTCCCGAGGGAACGGGGACCGGCTTCTTGTACGACAATGCGGGACACATCGTCACCAACTACCACGTCATTCGCAGCGCGCAGGCCGCGCGAGTTCGTCTTGCTGACAACTCACCGTGGGACGCGAAGCTGGTCGGATACGAAGCGAACAAAGACTTGGCGGTCCTCAAGATTGACGCTCCTGCTGATCGCCTTCGCAAAATTGACATCGGTGAATCGGCCAACCTGCAAGTTGGCCAAAAAGTCTTCGCGATTGGCTGCCCCTTTGGGTTGGATCAGACACTGACAACCGGTGTCATTAGCGGCTTGGGACGCGAGATTAAATCGATCGGAGGGCTACCGATTGAGGGCGTGATTCAAACGGACGCAGCCATCAATCCGGGGAACTCAGGGGGACCGCTGCTCGACAGCGCTGGCCGTCTGATCGGCGTCAACACGATGATCGTCAGTCCGTCGGGAGCCTACTCCGGAGTTGGCTTCGCGGTGCCGGTGGATATCGTGAATCAGGTCGTGCCGGAGCTGATTCAACATGGGCGAGTCGAACACGCCGGATTGGGTGCGAGAGTGTTCAACGATCAGTTCGCTCGGCAGTTGGGGATTCTCGAAGGGGTCCTCATTCGAGATGTCTTCAAGAACAGTGGAGCGGCTGCGGCAGGGATTCGCCCGACCTCTGAGGACGAAGACGGCAACATTCAACTGGGGGATGTGCTTACTGAAATCAGCGGTCGCAAAATCAGATCGACGATTGACCTTTTGAAGGCGCTCGATGGTCCCAAGCCCGGCGAATCGATCCGGGTCACCGTGTTACGGAATGGCCGGTCGCTGACAGTCGATGTCCAACTTCAAGCGGCTACGCAGTCACAATAGGTGAGGCCACCCTTTGAACTCTCACGACCGAGGGTGGGCCGTTTGGAGTTTGTTGAAAACCGAGTAAGGACTCGCGCATCAATCAGCGGCCGAGGTCTGATGACTCCAGATTACGCCAGTAATTGATGCGCGAAGTTTAAACAAATATTGGCGGCACAATTTTTAGATTGGCCGCTGCTGTGACGAGGGACGGACGCCGGGCGGTTTGTTACGATCACACCGAAGTCATGAACCGGGACCATGAGCGGTTACGGAGCCGTAAGGACTCAAGGACGATCTCGAACAACTTGCCAAGATGAGTCATAACAATGAGCAATGCAGGGCCGTTGGTTGTCTTGAAGGAAGGTGATGTGACCGTCGTCGTGTTCGGTCCCGAGCAACGACAACTGGATGAATCCGGCCTCGAGCGGATCGGACGTCAGTTGATCGAAGTGGCCGAAGCTGCGGAACCGCCGCTGCTGGTACTCGACATGGCGGTCACCGAGTTCTTCGGATCGTCTTTCATTGAGTCGCTCTTTCGTGTCTGGAAGAAACTGAATCCCAGACCGGGCGCTAAGTTTGCCATCAGCGGACTTCAGCCATATTGCAAAGAGGTGCTGGAAGTCACGCACCTCGACCGTCTGTGGCCACTCCCCGATAGCCGCGCTGCCGCCGTCGCCTTGGTGAGTGGCAAGTAGCGCCGCGTCAATTTCTGTCGCAGCCCTTGGGTTCTCCCTCGCGCGGCTGGAAGTGAGACGTTGCGTCCTAAAGTGGAAACGCCTCTTTGCTGCCCGCGTGAGGTATTGCAGCCCGAAGAGTAACGTCAGATTGGCACATCTTGGTCCGCGTTCAGAGCAGAAGGCGGACGGGCCTAGAACGCCGTCCTACGTTTTCTACTGACGGTTGGGAGTGAGAAGGATGCCCCGTTGATGCCTGAGACCTCGTCATCTTGCCCCCTGCCGACGGGGGGAGCGAGAGTCTTTCAAATCGGGAAGTCTTGCGACCTCAGTCTTTAGCCGCGTGCAGTGGCCATGTCGCGTGAGTCTTCCCACTCGTCCATCGTCATGACGACCTCGCGGGCTTGGCTACCGTTGAACGTTCCGACGACTCCGTCCTCAGCCATCCAGTCGATCATCCGCGCGCCGCGTCCGTAGCCAACACCGAGCGCGCGTTGCAACAGCGAGACACTCCCGCGTCCTTCGCGAATCACGATCTCCACGGCTTGGTCATACAAGTCGTCTCGATCGCGTGGCTCGCTCGATCCCTTGCCACCTTTTGTGGAACTCGATGCCACTTGAAGGTTCATCAGTTCCTGGTCGTATTCGGGCTGCTGGTCGCCGAAGAACTCGATCACGCGATTGACTTCGTCGTCGCTGACGAACGTCCCTTGAGCGCGGCGCAGCGTACTCGTACCGGGAGCCATGTAGAGCATGTCGCCGTTACCGAGCAGCTTGTCCGCTCCCATCTCATCCAGCACGACGCGGCTGTCCATGCGACTGGCAACTTGGAACGAAATGCGTGCGGGAAGGTTCGACTTGATGAGTCCCGTGATGACATCGACCGTCGGCTTTTGCGTTGCCAGCACAAGATGGATTCCGACCGCGCGCGACTTCTGCGCGAGCCGAATGATGTGTCCTTCCACGTCCTTGCCGGAGGTCATCATCATGTCGGCCATTTCGTCGGCAACGATCACGATGTATGGCATGGTTGCGGGGATCAGATCGGCTTCGTCCGAGTCGGCGTCGATGTCGAGCTTCCGCAGCACTTTGTCCTTGCCGAGTTTGTTGTAGCTGTCGAGATGCCGCACACCGCAGCGAGCCAACAGGTCGTAACGCTCTTCCATTTTGTCCACGGCCCACCCGAGAACGGCCTCCGCCTTTTTCATGTCGGTGATGACGGGGTGCATCAGGTGCGGGATACGACTGTACGGCGATAGCTCGACCATCTTCGGGTCGATCATCAGCATCTTGACTTGCTCCGGGCTGCGGCTCAGCAAGATCGACAAGATCAACGTGTTCAGGCAGACGCTCTTGCCCGTTCCCGTGCGACCGGCAATTAACAGGTGCGGCATCTTGGTCATATCGATGACCATCGGCTTGCCACTCACGTCCTTCCCGAGGAACAGCGGGATCGCCTTCGTTTCAAAGTCGGCTTGGCAGGTCTGCAACAGTTCCTTCAGACGGACCATCACACGCACGTCGTTGGGAACTTCGACTCCCACCGTGTTCTTGCCGGGGATGGGTGAGACCACGCGCACCGAGGGGACACGCAACGCAACCGCCAAGTCGTCGGCCAGCGCCACGACCTTCGACAGTCGCAACCCCTTTTCGAGTTCCAACTCGAATTGCGTGATGACCGGCCCGGTGTCGATCTCCACGACCTTGATATTCAGGCCGAACTCTTGAAACGTCCGTTCGAGTGTGGCCGCTGCGATCTGAGCCTTCGCCGCGAGCAAGTCGTAAGGAAACGCTTCCGCCTCCTCCAGCATCTCGTGACCGGGGAATTGATAGGGCTGCCGTTCTGCGGGCGGCGTGATCGGCTTCGGCTCGACGGGAACCACGGCCGTCATCCCCATCGGTGGGTTGACTCGGATCGGGGCACGATTTGCCGCGAGCGTAAACGTCATCCCGTGATCGGTCGCGGTGCTGTCCCCCGTCGAGACCCGTAAGCTCGGCAACTCCATCTCAAGGGGCGGCATGATGGAGGCTGGCAATGGCGCAGCCAACGCCGCCACAGAGGACTCCTCTTCGATCTCTTCGGCCGCTTCGATTTTGAATCGCCCCAAACTGGAGCCAAATAAACTCGATCCGACCGAGCTGATCTCCATTGACTTCGCAGCCACGGTATTCACCACCACAGAGTCCCCACTCGACAGCAGCGGCGCGGGGATATTCACGAGCGATGAGTACCAACTCTTCACAGGAATGGGTGCCAACTTCGCCAGTGTGGAAACGGGGACAACCGGCATGAAGGCCGGTTCGAGTAGCGGTGGTTCGATCACTTCGGGCCGTGTGGGATCGGGGACATCGACCGGACGTTGACCGAATGCCAACCGACTCCACACGGTGATCGGCAGCAGCGCAGCACAGCAGGCGGTTCTGAGCAGGTGATGCTCGCCCGTCAGTAACAATCCCGCGACGAATAACGACGTGAGCAACACGACACTGCCGACGCGAGTCAGATTGTCGTCCAAGAGGATTCCGGCCCAAGCGCCGACATAGCCGCCGTTTCCCGTGAGTGGTCCGACGAGAGTGATCGGTAGAAACCACTGTCCCACCACGCAAACGGCCACGAGCATCCAGCTGGCTCCCACCAGTCGCCACGTCGCGTCACCAACATGATCGCGGGCGAAGAGCCGGATGTCGGCCACGATCAGCGCCACGAGCAAGAAGTACGCACCGACTCCCATCGTCACAATGAGTGTGTGAGCCGTGATCGCTCCCGCTGATCCCCCGAAGTTGTGAGCGACACCGCGCGTCGGGTAGACGCTGAGCGCAGGGGGGTCCGCTGGGTCATAGCTGGCAAGGCTCAGTCCGAGAAAGACCGCCGCCGCCAAGACCGCGAGTGCCAACAGATCGGTTCGTAGTCGCGCGTAGTCGAACATGACTCGCTCGTCTCCGCGCACGCCGCGAGTCTGACAAAGTCGAACTTCGACCTCGCACAGAGCTTCACGACGGCAATGCCGCCTGCAAAAAGTTTCCCGGCCAGCAGCGCAGTGCCGCGTCTAGCCACGGCTGGAAACCTAGCACCGATTTTGAAGGGAGGTTGAGGAAACGCACCATGCCGCGTGGGGATTCGACAACATCCCGCGCCGGTTGTTCCGATCCTGCCGATGAGCAGACTCAGGAAGCCGCCACGTCTTTGATCTGACTCTGCTATGCCAGAGTCATTCTGCGTGAGGCAATGCAGTGGCTCGCCAGTGTAGCGGAAGCGCACGTCGAATTTGTCACGTCAACAACGGGGGCTTCCGCAAAGCCGGAGCGCCCCGCCACCCAGACGCTCATTTAAGGATTACGACCAGTTTCGAGTGAGTGGCTGCGCTGTGGCGAATCACAAGTAGCGAACGCAATTCCATTAGACTGCCACCTTCACCATCGACGATTCCCCACGGCCCCAGTTCTTTATTGTTTTGCAACTGCAACGCCACGGCTTCGAGCGGCTGATTGGGGGTGATCAGCCGACGTACGTCATAGACGCGCGTGAAAAGAGCTTCGCTCGCTCTTGATTTAGTCGTAATCTGAACGACCTCGTCAGCGACCCGCCATGAGAGTCGCAGGCCACTCAAGGCGGCGTCCAAACGAGCAGCGATCGACATCTTCTTGGCATCCGGCGTCACCATGCTCGTGGTCCAGACAAGACCCTCTTCCCCCAATGCATCAGCATCGACCCAATACGACAGACCGTTCTTCTTGAGCAATTGATCGAGCATCTCGGGCAAGGCCACGGCACCGGCCGGAAGCGAGACGGGCGTTTGCAGTTTTCGGAAGAGAACCTGTTCGGCACGATCTTGAACGGTGGGCGGTTGCGCGCGACCCGTGGTCGCGACGGCGAGTTGTTCAAATAGCGACTGTAACTCGGCGTGCATGACTCGCGATTGCCGGATGCTCAACGAACGCGGACTGATCGCCACAACATCGCCCCCTTCGCCATCGACATCCTCCCAAGGGCCGGATGTCACCTCCATTAATCCCTGAGCAAACACTTGCACGTCGGCGATCGGCCCTACGAGGTTCAGTGCGTAATCGCGCGTAATCGGGTTGCTCGCATCCGCCTCTCGGGTCGTGACCATCAGCCGCCCCTTCTCGATGAAAGAGACGAGACGCGCCGACTCACAGACGAGATGGATCGCCGACCCCAGCGTCAGTCCGTCCGCCGTAAGCGAAAACGGCGTCTCCCCCGCAGCCTCGGCAGCAACCGCCGGATCGAACTCCACTGGCAGTTTGTGTTTCTCGCAAAGTTCCTTCAGCACCTCCTGCACGGGCTTGGCCTCCGCCTGAAGAGAGGTCTTGAGCAGGAAACGCTTGTCGGCTCCGGACTGAGCTTCAACGACGCGCGTCGTACTCAGCAGTGACGAACCGCAGATAAAGGCCATCGACAAAGTGCGAATGAAACGGCTCATGGACAGTCCTCGATTAAGTTGATGTCGTTGATACAGAGTCGGCTCGACCAACCACCGTGCCACCGCGTCCGAATGAAAGCAAGACATTGGCGTCACGGCGATCCGGATTCGAGCAGTCGCTTCAGCGCGGACTCGATGGTCTCTTGGCGCGGCCCTGTCAGCGACCACGGTTGTTCGTCGCCGCCGCGATCAGTGAAGATGCGGTCGGGGCCGTAGTATCAGACGCCGCATTCGCCGTAGCCCGCGATGCAGGCGAACGAATCTTTCACGGCGACTTGTTGTACGAAGAGTTGGAACTCGACGAACGACTCGCCGGGCAGATGCACGAGGTCGATGTCGCCGATCCGCAGTCGAGTCGCCTGAGCAACGTAGCCATCGCGCAGGCGCTGGCCGAAGCCGGAGAACATCGCGGCGGTAGTCGCGTGGGAAATGGCTGATCGGGAGCCAGTTGTTTGCGAAGCAGTTCGGGGTTGAACGCGCCGTCCTCACGCACGGTGAACTTGATCGGAGCCGTGTCCCAGACGATCGCCTCCGGCTTCAACGATGCCACATCGACGATGACATCCACTCGCGGATCGCCCTCTCCGTTCGTCCCGTCGGACTTCGCCACCCCATTCCATTGAGCGGCCGCCTTCGCCGAACGCTGCATTGCATCGAGCAGGCGCAGCATGAGGTCTTCACGAGCCTGACGGTTCCCGTCGTTGTATTTGCCGAGCGTCACGTTGCCGCTGCAACCGGTGAAGTAAATCGGGAACACGCCGCTCGATTTTTCCAAGCGGTCACGAGCAATCCCAACCGTATCCCACGAGATGCGTGCGTCTCCGTAAAAGCTTTGCGGATGAGTCGCGTAGTAGTGCAATTGCACCAGCGGTCGGTCGCCGTCGAAGAACATCAGCGTCCGCAACCACGGATCGATGAGTCCTTCGGGAGCGTCGCGCACGGCCTGCTCACGAGTCACACTGGCTCGCACCGCGATGCTGCCGTCCGGTTGCGGCACGCGGCGGTTCGAGGCGACACGATCCACCTTCGCCTTCGAGCCGATGATGCGCGAGACCGGCTGCATCTTCGTGACCGACTCGGCAATCGTCGTCGCCGCACGCTTCGCGATGTCGTCGGTGAATCGCAGATGTTGGGCGAGTTGTTCGCTCTGCTCGCCGTGCAGGAATCGCACGGCGTCGGCATCTAAAATCGGAGCCGTGTGCTGATGCAACGCTTGCAGCGCGACTCGCTGCCGAGTCGTCCCCGCCGCGCGAGCCATCGCGTCGCGGATCGTCTCGTCGCTCGTGTTGCAAATCCCGCAGTAATCAATTGACGCGATGACGAAGGAGTCGCTGGCCGTTCGCAGCACGACGCCGCGCATTTCCAGCGGATGCTCGATGCTCGCTACTTTCGGCATCGCACCCACGCACGGCCCGTCCCCAATCGGAGGAGTGACATCCACTCGAAACGTCGGCTCGGCCGCATGAACTGTGGCCATTGCCATGAGACACCATATGCACAAACGAACAACGAGACCGATCATGTGATCCTCCAAGGTGAACGCCCCTCGGCTCGTTCGTCGGTGTGAAAGTTCTTCGAGTTCGCGGCAGGTCGGAACAGATAACTGATCAATCACCCAAGAAACCAAACGCCTCTCCCCACAACGTCGCCTGATCACGCGTCGAAATGCCGGTTACACAAAAATCGTATTCTGCCGGTCACCCGATTGCGTGTACAACGCCTCCGCGTGTGAGGGACGCTTCGGACGATATTCACTCCTCAAGTCGAATGGCATTGTTCACGCGACGAAACGAAACGGAATCAATCCGTCCGAGACGTATCAACGTGATCGCAATTTGTCGCAGGGCGATCGGCAGCAATTGATTGACTCCAAGTCGCCCTGTCGCTCCGCGACAGGGCGACGAACTCCTGCCGATCGCCAACGCGTAAGTGAAAGGACTGTTTTGTTGATTTCGCCCACCACCTCGTTGATGTCGATCCACAGTTCGGCGTTGGTCACGATCGGCATCGGGTTCAGCCTATTCTTCGGAGCGTCGGCCTACCCTGAAGAGACTCTGCAACAGCCAGTCGCAATGACGTTCGAGCCAGCGATTCGTGCGGCAGAGATGCGTCCGCATGTGGAGTTCCTCGCTGATCCCAAGCGTGCGGGGCGAGCTGGCGCGGCAAAGGAAGAGGCTCGTCGGTACATCATCGAGCGGTTGGTCGCTGCGAAAATGCAGCCGCTGTTTCGCGAATCGGTTCGGGCAGCGAAAGGTGATGCTGCGGACGGCGACGCAGCAGGCGAGGCCAGCTATCTCCAGATGATTCCGGGAGCGACCACTCCGGAGGGCAAGGTTCCGGTGCTGGGGTTCAACGTTGGAGCGTGGCTACCCGGCAGCGATCCGACATTGGCCGAGGAAGTTCTGATCGTGAGTGCTCATTACGATCACCTCGGTGTTCGCGATGGCGAGGTCTTCGCGGGGGCCGATGACAATGCGTCGGGGGTCGCCATGCTGCTCGAAGTGGCTCGACAGATGGGAGCTGCCAAGTCCTCGCCGAAGCGAAGCATAGCATTCGTGGCGTTCGACCTTGAGGAACACATGCTCTGGGGATCGCGCTGGTTCGCGGCGCATCCCCCTTGGCCGATCGAGCGAGTCAAGCTGTTTGTCACTGCCGACATGATCGGACGCTCGCTGGGAGACCTCCCGTTGCAGATGGTCTTTCTGCTCGGAAGCGAACACGCGGCGGAACTCAAGACGGCGCTCGATGCGATCGGTTCGCCCCCGAAGTTAGATGTCTGTCGGTTGGGGATCGACTTGATCGGGACTCGCAGCGACTACGGGCCGTTTCGGGATCGTGAGGTTCCGTTCCTGTTCTTCTCGACCGGTGAACATCCCGACTACCACACGTCGCGCGATACCGCTGACAAGATCGACTATGAGCAGGCGGCGCGCATCGCCAGCTTGATCTTGCAACTGACGCGGCATGTCGCCGACTCGGATCAACCTCCCGTCTGGACCGCCGCTGTGCCAGGAGACCTTGATGAACCGCGTGCCTTGCTGCGGATCACGACGCTGTTGCTCGAAGCCGAGAAGCAAAAACCGCTGACCAGCACTCAGCGGTTTCTCGTCACGAACGTGCGCAACCGAACACGCCAAATCTTGAAGGCCGAAAAGATGTCGGTCGATGATCGGACGTGGCTGATCCGCATGGCGCAGTTGCTGATGCTATCGGTGTTCTGAGGGGGAAAGGGGATGAGTGGTGAGTGAGAGGCGAGCCATGTTCGAGCCGCTTCATCTCGCGCAGGACCGCAGCTATCATCCTGCCTCAATTTGGTTGGCCCTTTCAGGTGAGATCAATGACCGTCCCCGCTGCTGTTCCCGTTCGTACACGCTTCGCTCCCAGTCCTACCGGCTACATGCACATTGGCGGAATGCGAACCGCGCTGTTTGTCTGGCTGTGGGCGCGACACAATCACGGGACGTTCATTCTGCGAATTGACGACACCGATCAGCAACGCAATGTTGAAGCGGCACTCGCGCCCATTTTCCGGGCCTTTCGCTGGCTAGGTCTGAACTGGGACGAAGGCCCGGAAGTTGGCGGCGCATTCGGCCCGTACTTCCAATCGCAGCGGACTCAGCTCTACACGGCTGCTGTCGAGAAGTTGATCGCCGAAGGGAAAGCCTTTCGAGACTACGACGCTCCCGAGCAAGTCGCCTCCGATCGCGCTGCCGCTGAAGCCACCAAGCAGACGTACCTCAACGTGCGCCGGTCGCTCGATCTGAGTGATTCACAGCGGGAGGAACTCGCGGCGGCGGGACGACCGTTCGTTGTGCGGTTTCTCGTCCCGCGCGATCAGAAGGTCGCCATCGACGACGCCGTGCGCGGACACGTCGAATGGGACGGCGCGTTGATGCCCGATCCGGTCATCATGCGCAGCAATGGTTCGGTCCTCTACAACTTCGCGACCGTTGTCGATGATGCCCACATGCAGATCACGCACGTCATCCGCGCCGAAGAGCATCTGACCAACACGGCCGTGCAGGCACTGTTGCATCAAGCATTGGGCAACACGTTGCCGGTGTTTGCTCACATCCCGTTCATCACTGCGCCGGGATCGACCAAGAAGTTGAGTAAGCGCGATGTCGAGAAGCTGCGGACCAGCCCGCAGCTCAAGAAGATGTTCGATCGCGCCGACGAAGTCTTCCCGCAACTGGGCCTCGGTAATTCGACGACGCTCAACCCGGTGATGGTCGAGTACTACGAGCGACTCGGTTATCTACCCGCCGGAATTTTGAACGGTCTCTCGCGACTCGGCTGGTCGCTCGATGACAAGACCGAATTTCTGTCGCTCGACACGGTGATCGAGAACTTCACCCTCGATCGGATCGTGAAGGCTCCCGCTGGGTACGACACCGAAAAGTTGCAGAGCTACCAGCAGCACTGGATGAATCAGTTGCCACTCGAAGAGAAAGTCGCGGGTTGCCTCCCGTATCTCCAGCGGACGAAATTGATCTCGAACGAAGTCGATGCGGAGACGAAGGCTCACGTGGCGCGAGTTCTCACCGGCATGAGCGATCGGCTGAAAGTCTTCAGCGATGTCTTGGACTTCAAAGAGTTCTTCGTCACCGACGACGCGCTACCGTTCGAGGAGAAAACGTTTCAACAGCGGATTACTGGCGTCGCCGAAGCTCCCGACTTGTTGAAGCTGCTACGGGCCGAATTGGCGACGGTAGAACCATTCGATGCACCGACGTTGGACGGACTGGTCCATCGCTTTGTCGAAACGCAGGGGATCAAGATCGGGCAGATCGTTCACGCGCTCCGCATCGCCACAACGGGACGAGCGCAAGGGATCGGCCTGTTCGAGGCCCTCGCGATCCTCGGGCGAGACCGCTGCCTCAAACGAATTGATCGCGCTCTGACCGCGTGCGTCGCCAGCCCAGCGGCGGCGGAATCCACATAGGATCGGCTCACTAAATCCCGACAGTGATTGCTGCGCCGATCCTTAACCCCGACCTCGACCTTGCCAACTTCACCCGAGAGAACCCAATCATGCCCTTCGCCGATGTCGCCGTTCAAATGCTGGAGTTCGTGCGGATGCGCACGCTGATGACTCTGGATGAGATCGCCAAGCTCCCCGACCCCGCAGCCGTATTGAAGTGGCAACCGGGACCGGGCCGCGCCCATATCGGCTGGCAACTGACGCACATCGGTATCACCGAGGAACTGACGGCGACCGAGCGACTGAATGGCACCGCACCTTGCTGGCCAGAACTGGTCCCGCGCTTCAAGTTCGGCAGCGTCCCCGATCAGGATGTGCCAGACATTGGGACGATCCGCAAAATCCTCGACGAATCACGATCGCATCTGACCCTTTGCATCGCGCAGATGAAAGACGAAGACCTCGACCTCATCCCCGCGTGGTACACCGAACGAGGCTGGCCGCTGCGTCGCATCATGCAGATCATGGTCTGGCACGAAGCCCATCATCAGGGGCAAGCCCACCTCACGTTCAACCTGTGGAAGGCCGCACAGCAGGGGTGAGATTGCCCACGACGCGAGTCCCAAGCGCCGAGGCGAATCATCGGTGGGATTTCTCGCAGCTTCGAGAAGCTTTCACTCTAGGAACGGCGCATCAATCACTGTCGGAGTTTGGTGAGCCGGGTGCCGTGAGGCCCGAACTTTTCGGCGAAGAACCCGGGGCC
>JAYTXB010000848.1:0-25321 GCA_043743205.1 Schlesneria sp. | reverse complement strand
GAAAATCCCTCTCTCTCGACCATGCGCAAAACTTATGCCAAAGGTTGTCGCGAATAAACAATCTCAGAAAACAACTCCCGACTTGTGTGTAAAAGACAGAGCTGGTCCACGACTCGACACGTTTTCGGAGGCTGAGCCTACTTCGCCTTGGGTGTGGCGGCGAGGTCCGAATCGAGGCCAGTGGCGCGAATGGAAATCTCGGTGAAGACGATGGACGCGGACGACGCCTTGCTTTCCGATCTCAGCGTGAACGACATCGACTTCACATCGGCATCGCTGGCCGGGCGACTGCCGGTGATGACGAAGGTGTCGCTGCCTGCCTCGGCGGTCATCGAGTGGATCATCGACCCGGTGCGAACCACGCGCAGTCGCCCTGCGGCGCGTTTGGTCGCGGCTTGATCGGTCTTCCACGCCTTCTTGCCGTCGGGTTGAAGTTCGCCCACGCCGCCGGTCAGGATCTCTTTTCCATCGGCCGCGCGCCGATGTCCCGAGGTCGTCGTGTGCGTGTTCTGTGGTGAGTCGTTCGCGCCGCCGATCGGGATGTGAATTTCCACGCGCGGGCTTTGGTAGTCGGACTTGTCGGTCTTCGACTCGAAGTCGTGATAGCCCAGCGTGACCTCGAAGTCTCCCTTCAGCGTGCCGTTCCAGTTGAAGCCGACGGGGCTGGTCTTCTGCTTCGGGTCTTCGGGGCGGGTGATTTTGACGCCACCCTCGACCGGCTCAAACTTGTTCGGCGCATCGGCGGCCCAGGCTTGCAGCCACGCAGGACGAGGCCCCTCGCCGTTCCATTTCAATTCGGAGACGTTGGGTCCGGTGACGGACGGGCCGGTTCCCGCGAACTGACCGCGAATCGAAACGCCGGTCAGCACGCACGACGCGGACGACGGAAGGTCCTCCGTGCGGAGCGTACACGACACCGAATGGACGTAGCCCTTGTCGATATCGCGCGACTGGATCAACTGCCAGTCGTCGGTCCCGTCGGAAGCTTGCAGGTAATAGAGGGCGGACCCTTTGCGAACGATTCGCAGTTTGGCTCCGGTCTGTTCGGTGGGGACGGCCGACCCCGACCAGTCAAACTTGTCGCCGTTCCGCTGGTTGTAGCCGTGCAGAAAATCGAGTCCGCCGTCGTGCTTGCGGCGGGCGTTCAGCGAGATCGTTGCCATCTGAGTCGGTGTTCCATAGTTGCCGCCGATCACCGCGACCAGATCGAGTCGCGGGAGCTGCCAGTCCGTTACGGTCGTCTTCGAGTCAAACGCGCGGTAACTCAGCGTGACTTCGAAGTCACCGGCCAGGGCGTCATCCCAGAAGTAGCCGACGACTTCCTCCGGTTTCTCGACGTTGGCCGCGCGAACGAGCTTCATCCCTTCGGGTGTTTGCTCCAGCTTGTTGAGCTTCGTCGCCCCAATCGGCTTCATTGAATCGGGCTTCGGTTTCGAGCAGTCCCAATCGACGAGCGTCTTCAACTCGCCCTCCTTGAAGTTGGCGAGCTGGAACGGGCCGGGATTGAGTTCCTGTTCCTTGACCAATGGCAGCGACTTCGGCCAGTGGCCGCGATAGATCACGTTTTTCACGCGGACATCGGTGTCGCCCGCGTGGTGGAACAGGCCGAACGTGCGAAGGTTGGTTGGTTCGACAGGCCGTTCAAACACCGCTTCGCCGTTGAGCGTGAGAGCCACCGTGTCGCCGGTCAGTTTGAGGCTGAGTTTGTTCCAATCGTTCGCCTTCAGCGGCAGCTTCGCCGGGCCGCGACGATGCTGCTGTTCGACTGAGACGTTGTCGGGGGCGAGGCCCGATCGTTCGTATTGAGCATCCGTCAGCCAGTGAACCTTCACGCCATCGGCATCAAGCAGCATCGCCAACCGACCGAGAGCCGGATGAACGTGCGTCTGTCCCGGCACGTGATAGAACTCGTAGGTGATCTCACCGTCTTCGAGCATCGGCCGATGGTACTGGAGCAGACTTTCTCGCGCGCGGCGGTCCCAATTGGCGAGCTTCTGTCCGACGATCTCCTCACCGATCTTGCGCCACTTGGCCCCTTCGACAAGCATGGTGTCGCTGTAGACATCGCCGAACCAGCCTTGCAGATCGTCTCGCTTGGAGAGCAGCAGTTCTTCGGGGATGTCGGGCTGACCGGTGATGCGGATCGAACGGATTTCGCCCGCGTACTGGCCGAAGGTGTGAATGGCCAGCCACGGATCGCAGTTGTCGCCGAGAGTCGTCTCATGAATGACGCGACCGCTCACGTTGTAGGTCGCCTTGTCGGGAGTCACCTCCAGCTTGAGCTGATACCAATCACCGAGCGGATCGAGTTTCGTCGGGTACTTCGGCCCAAGCCAGTTCGTGGTGAGGTTGCCGATGTCGGTTGCCTCGTGCGTGTATTGCGGACAGGCCCAGACGGTTCCGTACATGGCTCGCGCTTCGCGCCAGCCGAACGTGGAGAGGTCCGCTTCCACGGTGAACTTGCCCCGCAACGGCGATTGAAAATAGAGCAGGTCGTTGCCGAAGCCGCCGAGATGATGAGCCGTGTTTCCCTCGAACCGCCAGCGCGGAACAATTCCACCCGCGCGCGACTGGGCGCGGATCAGCGTCCCCTGCGCCCACTGGCCCTTCGGGGAGACCGCCGATGCCAGCGGCAGAACATCCACTTTCCTCTCGATCGCCAGCTTGAGGTACTGCCGTCCGTAACGAATCTTCACGTCCCATTCGTGACCGATCCCCTTGCGGTTGATCGAATCGAGCATCACTTCGAACAGCGCGAGCGCCGCCGGACGAAGTTCGGGAATGCGTGACGCCTCCCACGCGGCGATCAGTTCCGGCCAGCGGTCACTGAGCGACAGGTCATCCGGCAGACCGGGGCTGCGGTTGGGAGTCAGCTCCTTCAACACGGCCGCAGCCGTTTCAAGATCGTTCGCCGCGATCGACATCAGCACGAGCATCGCGAACCGAGACCGCTTGAGTTGCGGCGTGGTGTCGGGAACCTGCTCGATGGCCGCGACCAACTCGGGCAGCTTGCCAAGTTCCTTCGCGACAGCAACGAGTTCAAGGGCCGGTGCAATCAGATCACCGGCGGTTCGCATTCTCTTGTCCCCTCGCCCCGGCTTTGCGGGGAGAGGGTTAGGGTGAGGGGCGTCTTCTGTCTTGGCTTTCGACGCATCCCTCGAACTCAAAGCACCCCTCACCCCCGGCCCCTCTCCCCGGACCACCGAAGCGGCGGTGCCCGCCGGGGCGAGGGGAGGAAGATCGGCGGAAGACATATCTCCGTACAACCGCAGCGCCGCGTGATCGTCGTTCGGCACGACCCAGTTCAGCAGCAGGGCGTATCGCTCGGCGGGCGGGAGAGCGCGGGCGTGGACCATCAGGCCGTCGAGGTCGAGCGACTGGTACTTCTCGTCAATGACGTTGGCCAGCGCGCGGCGCTCTTCCACCGTGCGCGGCCGACTCGGTTCGAGCAGGTTGGCGAGCGTCGCCGGATCGAGCGACTTCGGCCAATCACCCGACAGCACAACGCCACGAACCTTCACCGCGTGACGAGCCTTGTCGTGATAGAAGCCGAACTGCCGCGAGTTGTCTTGCTCGATCGGCCGCTCGTAAACGACGGTGCCGTTCAGCGTGATCGTGAGCGTCTCCGATGTGGATTCATCCTGGGGTGCCACTGGCGAGGGGCCTCGCTCGCCAGTGTTCTTATCATTGTTCTTGGAAGACACTGGCGGCTCAAAGCTGCCGCCAGTGGCAGCCGCGGTCTTGTCCCCATTTGATTTGCCACGTGTGAGTGACACTTGCACGGCGTTCCAGCCGCCCGCCTTCAGCGGCAGCCTGGCCGGGCCGCGACGATGTGCCTGCTCGACGACGGCGTTGTCGGAGGGGAGGGCGATGTTGTCGGATGGTTCGCTCGACGGAGTCATCCAGTGGACGCGAACTCCCTCTTCGTCGAGCAGGAACGCGAGTCGATCGAGGGCCGGATGGGCGACGTATCCGCCGTCACCCGGTTCGTACCAGAAGTCGTACTTCAGCGACTCGCCACCGCGCAATGGCCGGTTGTAATAAAGGCGGCTCTGCATCGGAGCGGCCGACGTGAGCGAGGCGGCGGAGAGGACTCGACCCCGAATCTCACCATCGACACTCGACCAGTCGAAGGCCGTCTCAACCACTGGCTGTTCGTTGCCGTAGTAGACGTTTTCGTCCTGTTGGTCATTGGCGGGGAGGTCGCGCGGGTGCGTTTCGCCATAGAAGTCGGCGGACCAGCCGAGCAGCGACGTGCCGCCGGTCAAAGCCACCTCGCGCGGGATGACGGGCGTGCCGGTGATCTGGAAGTTGCGGAAGACCGCGTCCCATTGGCGTTCGGTCGAAAGCATGAAGAACGGGCTGGTCCCCGGCGACTTCTTCACGGTGTAGATCGGACTGCCGTTGACACGATACGTCACCGCGCCGCCATCGACTTCAATTTTGACGCGGTTGAAATTGTTGCCTCGTTCGAGCGGATCGGGTCGCGCGACGGTCTCGTTCCGCCGGCCGGCCGGAAAGATGTTGATGTTGTTCGTCCCGCCGTGCAGCCCCTGAAAGACGATGCCGTCGTAGCCGATGTTTCCCTCGGCCCACATGCCGACGATCCCCTCGCACTCGACCGCGAACCTGCCGGTCAGCGGGTACGAGAAATAGAGCTGGTCGTAGCCCATGCCGCACGTGTGCGAGATCACTCCGTCGTGAGCCACCCACCACTGGGGGAGCGATGTCTGCTGTTGCTCGATGGCCGAGACGTTCGATCCGGCGACCCAGTGCCTCAACCCGCAGTCGATCCCGCGCGCATCGAGTTCCGCCGCTGCGGCCGGTCCCATCAGGGCCGAGCGCGACGCATGCCGCATCGCGGGCATCATCTGCTGGTCGTAGACCCGCTGCGTGTACTCGATGAAGCGATTGGTGAGCGACTTGCCCAACTCGCGCACGGCGGGGTCGTTGTCGAGCAGGGCGACTCGCGCGAGAACCGCATCGTGCGCAGCGGTGTCGCGCCGGTCACGACGGTTGTTCTGATTGGTCGCGGCCGCTTCCTTCACGCGGGTCGCGATCAGTTCGGTCAGCAGCGGAGCCGCCTTCGCTCCTTCGCCCTTCGCGAGATGGACCATCGCCAAGGCGAGCGATGCGTTCTCGACGTTGGCCTTCGCGTGCGGTTCGAGTTGCTGCACGAGGTCGTCCAGTTTGTCGGCCTCCCGCGCGGCACCGATCAGCAGATCGAGCGTGCTGTTGAGCTGCGCCGTCTGCGGCCCGCGCGGCGTCGAACCTCGTACGGCATCGAACGCGCGGGGCGTGCGGTCGGCGGTGATCAGGCCCGTGATGATCCTCACCGACAGCCGGTCCTTCGTGGGGAGCGACCAGCCGCTGAGCAGTTCATACCGCTCGGCGGCACCGAGTGACGCGAGGCCGTTCAGCAGCGCCGATCCGTCCTTGCCGGGGCCGCCGACCTGATAGTCGCGGCTCGTCGTGGCATCGGCGAACCGGCCGAACATTTCGAGTGACTCAGCCTTCATCCCCGCGCGAGCGAACTCGCCCGCCACCTTCAACATCGCCAGCTTCCGTTGATAGGCGGGATAGTCGCCGCCGTAGTTGGCCCACATCGGGCCTTGCAGTGTGAGATACGAATCGAGCAGCCTCTTGCCCTCGGCGATTTTCTGCTGTGCGAAGTGATGATGAGCCAGCCGGAAGGTCAGCGACGTGACCGGCTCCTGTTGACCGCCGCCGCGACTGGCCGCGATCGACTTGTGCAGCCGATCGACCGCCTGCGCGACGAGTTCGATCGCAATCGGCGGAGCATCCGGCAGCGTGATCGCGGGCAACGCGACATGGCACGCCAGTTCGCTCGTGTTCTGAAGCGAGTCGAGCTTGAGCCGCTCGGACAGCAGCTTGAGGTTCTCCTCGGTGGCCGCCGCGTCGCGCGTGGCGAGCGCCAACTGACCGAGCAGCACACGCGCGGAGAGTTCGCCCAACGGCTGCTTCAACCGCGACTCGCACAGCGTTTTGAAGTCGTCCGTTTTCTTCGCCCTCACCGCCGCGCGGACGAGCAACGCACCGACGCTCTGCGGCTGATAGCCGGGACTGCTGGCGAGCGGCTGCGTGTAGAGAAACGCTTCGAGCGGTCGCGATTCGGGGAAGACGGTGCCTCGCAGCAGGGCATAGATCGCGTCGTCGCCGACGCCCTTTTGTCTCAGCGTCTGTTCGAGCTGCGCCAACAACTGCTGCACCCGGATGCTGGCCTGCGAGTTCGCGTTCATCTGCTGCGGCTGACCAAACGGATTGGCCGAGTTCACCTCCTGCATCGCCTCCAACGGAGGCCCGCCATGCAGCGCTTTGGTTAACGCTTTGAGCGCGAGTTCCGTCAGCCCGTTCTCCGCCGCCAACTTCGCGATCTGCGCGGCCTGCTCGAACTGAGCCAGCGATGTCGCCCCACCCGCTTTGGTCGCGGGAGCAGGAGCGGCGACTCGGAGCGGAGCCGACAGAATGTTGAGTTGCCCCACCAACGCCGGTGCCAGCATCTGTTCAAATCGTGTGAGTTCGCGAGCGGGTTGGAATGCGAGTCGTGGGAACGACTCGCCTACGTAGCTCAGTCGCTCCCGCGACTGAGATTCTCTGAAGTCGCGAAGCGACGGTTCTTCTCCTGTCCCCTCGCCCCTCGCCTTGGAGGGGAGAGGGTTAGGGTGAGGGGTTCTTACTTTGAGTGTTTGAGGTGATCGAGTCTGTTCCGAGTCGCGAAGCGACGGCAGCAAATAGCCGTGGGCGTCAGCCCACGGATCGCGATCTGAACCAGCGACCGAGCCGCGAAGCGGCGTCAGCGCGGGATGATGTCCGGCAGGATTCTCTGTCGCCGCTTCGCGGCTCAAACACGATTGCGCGACGATATCTGCGGGCTGACGCCCGCAGCTATTTGCTGTCGTCGCTTCGCGACTGGAAGAGATCGCGATCAACGTCTCTTCACCCTCAACCCTCAACCCTCGACCTTCAACTCTCAACGTGTCCTTGATGTCGCTCACCACCAACTCAGTTCTGGGCGATCCATTCGGATGACCGATCGCTCCGAAACCAGGCGCAGCAGCACCATCGTTTGCTTTGGCGGGTTTCTTCGGTTTCTCACCCGGTTTGAGTGTTGGCAACACCATTTCCAGCATCTCGCCCCACAGGCGTTCGGCGGTCGGTTTGTCTCCCGCCGTCAGGGCGAGTTCGCCCCATTCGCGGAGGATCGCCATCGCGTAGCCGTGGTCAGATTGACGCTTGGCCGCGAGCAACGCGCGCTGGGCCAGCGTCTCTCCCGCCGCGCGGAGCGGTTCGTGTTTGAGGCAGTCGCGTGCGATGAGCCAGAGCTGCGCCTGCTGCATCGCGGCCGATCGCTGCTTCGTCGTGAACGTGCCCTTGTCGTTCGGGGCTTCGAGCGGGATGCGTTCGGCGAGAGCCACGAGTCCCTGTACGCTCGCCTGCTTCGCCGCTTCGTCCTTGGCGGCGAGGGCGATCGACGCGGCGAGGATCGCCGCGCCGAAGTCGTCGGGCCGTTTGGTCCGGACCTCGGCCAATGCCGACTTTGCCTGATCGAGCATCTCCGGTTGACTGGCCATCCCCGCGATGAGGTTGCCGAGGGCGCTCGACATCTTCGTCTTGTCGAGTTCCCGCGAATCGAGCAGCAGGATCAGATCGACCGCCTCGGGATCGACGGCCACTTCCTCGACCTTCGGTTGCGGGTTGCGCGTCCGTCCGGTGTTGACGGGATTCGGCTTCGCCTTGGCTTTCGGCGCGGGAGCCAGCAGTTCCACGAGCGACTCGGGCTTCAGATCGGCCAGCGATTTCTTCAGGCCCGCCTGCAACTGCTGTTTGTACTGGCTGCTGCCACCATAGCGCTGGGCCTGCGTGAAGTCGTCGGAACTGGACAGAACTCGCTGGTAAATCTTGATCGCATCGGCGGGATAGCCCAAGTCCTGGAATTCCTTGCCGAGGGAGATGGCATTCGAGACACGGCGATAGGCCAAGTAGCCGGGATCGTTGTAACCGGGATCGGCGGGGTTCATCCCGTCAAGCAAGACCTGCCGCGCCTCCGCCTTGCGTCCCTGTTTCTTCAGCAGAATCATCAGCGGCTTACCCGCTGTGTATTGGAACTCGTTCTGGTCGCGGTCGTTCTTGATCGCCTGCTCGAAGTACTTGATTGCCAGGTCGATGCACGATTCGTGAGCCATCAGTTCCTGGCCAATCTCGCGCGACGCCCGTCCGGCGTAATTGACATCGTTGCCGGCGAGCTTCTCGAACGTGGCATACATCGTGGTGAAGGTGGCCTTCGCCTCTTCGACTCGCCCCTTGCGGAGTTCGATCATTGCCAGCAGAGCTTTGCCGCCAGCCCAAGCCGGCATTTTCTTCACCGCCGCCGCGACCTCCTCACCCAGCGGATCGAGTTTCTTCTGAGCGACGCTCATGTCGAGCACGCGGCTGTACAGCGTCGTGATCTTTCCGTCTTCGCTGTACGAGTACGAGTTGCCGAATCCCTGGAAGCGGTTGTTCTGCACATTCAGTTCCGACGGGATGACACCCTGTCGAGCGTAGTCGTAGATTTCGGGCAGCTTCCAAAACGCCTCATCGTGCATGTAGCCGAGCATCTCACTGCGGGAGTCGGGCAGGTCTTTCCACGCCTTCTTAAACAGCTTCAGCGCGCGATCCTTGGTCTGCTCGCGACGCATCATGTTGCCGATCGCGTTCGTGATGATGTGCGTGTTCTGGCGGAAGACCTTCAGGTCGATCGACTCGTACAGCGCGGCGAGGTCTTCCGATTTGTTGTGCTGGTTGTATTTGTTTTCCAACTCCCAATAGTTGTTCATCGCCAGTCGCGGCTCTTTCTCGAAGACAACTTTGAGGTGTTCGTTCGCCTCCTTCGTCTTGCCCGCGTCGAGCAGCTTCAGCGCGAGTTGATAGCGGAACGCCGGGTTGTCGATTTTGGACTCGGACAGCTTCGCGTTCAGTTCCTCGACCTGTTTGTCGTTCCCCGCCGCGACGTGGTATTCGAGCAGGGTCTCCAGCAACCGCTGCGACTTGGGCGATTTCTTCAGTTGCGACTCGACCTTCGCGATCATTTCGGGCAGCTTGCCGGAGCGGTTCAAAACTTGAAGGGCCTGCGTGCGTGTCGGGTCGGTGCCATCGTTGTTGCGTTGGTGCTGCATCTGACCCGCGTTGCTGCTCGGCTTGGAGCGGCGGAGCAGTTGATGGGCGATCTGTACCGCGACCTCGTTCTTGCCCGTCGAGGCGTACTGCTCCATCAGGCCGCCGAGGACATCGGTCTTGTTCCCCGCCTGACGACCGGCGCGCGCCAGAACCGCTTCCGCCTGCTCGTGCATCCCGAGTTGGTGCATCTGCCGCGCGAGGGCCATCTGAAGCGTGGAGTCGAGTCGCAGTCCGAACAACCGATCAGCGGCGGCTCGCGCGCGGTCGATGTCGCCGCTGTTGACCGCCAGACGCAGGGCCATGACCTCGCGCTTCTGAAGCTCGGCCTGATCGCTGGGCGTGAGGGCGTCGATCAGGGCGAGGGCCTCGGAAAACTCGCGGCGTTTCTCGTGCAGACGGGCCAGCTCAAACTTGAACTCGGTGTTCTCGGGGACTTTCTGGATGGCGTCGCTGAGGACCGCGAGAGCCTCGTCCTTCTCGTCGTTCCACCAGTGAAGGTAGCCGAGTCCGAACTGCCAGAGTTGGCGTTGAGCCGCCGGAGTCTGCGGATCGCGCAACGCGGCGGCGAACGCCTCGGTCAGCGCCGGTCCCTGTTCGGTCTCACGGTAGAGGGCGAACATTTGGCGCAGCATCTGGATCGTCGCGTGGTCGCAGATGTCGTTCTGCTGCGGGAAATCGACCTGCTCGCCGAGCTGCTGTCCGTTGATCCGCCAGACGTAGTAATAGCCCGGACTGACGTAGGGATTCGCGGCGCGGGCCTTCTTCGCGGCGGCGGTCTGTGCAACGGGAGCCACATTGCGGGCGGCGACCAGTTTGAGATACCGCTCCCACAACGGGAAGACTCCGTCGAGCAGGTTCTCTTTCTTCGCCTTCTGATTGGCACGGACGCGCACCGACATCAACTGACTCAAAAGCTGAGACTGATACTGCGGCGTCGAGACGTACTGCGTGTAGTTGAAGTTGCCCGATGCGGTCGGCGTCGGTTGCGTTCCCTGTTTGGCGATGAGTTCCGTCAGTCGGTCGAGCAGCTTCAATGCGGTGTCAAAGTCGCCGCGCTGAACCGTCCCTTGCAGAACCGTCGCGATCTCACCCGGCTCCTTCGCCCCGGCCAGCGCGTCGGCATACATCTTCTCGGCCTCGTCCTTGCGGCCGGATCGTTTCAATTCGCCCGCGATCAGTTCGAGCGACGTGCCGACACTCCAGTTGTGCTGGTCGAGTTCCGTCAGCGAAGCCGCTTCCTTCGCGATGGCGATCACGTGTTCCAACTCGTCCTTGTCGAGCGGTGCGAGTTTGACGCGGTTTCCGTTTCCAAAGCCATCTTCGTCCATGACCTCGGTTGTCTCGGTCGCATCACTCGGGTCGGCTTCAGCGTTGGCCGCGTCTCCTTCCGCCGGGCCGCGCTGAGACAGGGAATAGAGGTACATCTGTTTGACCTCGCGGTCGGCGTCGGGTCGCAATGAGAGTTGCTTGAGAACCCGATACTGCTCCTTGCCGTCGTGCTTGAGCGACGCGAAGTAGTACCAGTCAATCAGTTCGTTCCGGCTGGTCGCCTCCTTGGCGGCGTCCTGTTTCGACTTGAGGAACTCGTCCAACTTTCCGCCAGTCTGCGCGAAGGCCATCTGCCACGCGAACGCCGCCATGCGCGCCTGTCCGTAATCGAATGGACTCCAGAACGGCTGTTGCGGTTGGCCACCGCCGAAGCCGCCGCCGTAGTACTCTTCGCCGTCGAGCTTCACCGCTTGGCGAATCGTGTGGACATGCTCGATGCGGTGCTGCAACGAGTGCTGCTGCTGTTGCTGCATGGCGAACGGGTTCATCGCGACTTGACCTCGCGCCGGCTTGGCCGCTTTTTTGGCAGCGCTCTTCGCCGCGAGACTCGGTTCGTCGTCCTTCAACTTCAGCGCGAGAATCGCCTCGAATCGCTGGGCCGCTTCCTCGGGCTTGCTCTTCGCCAGCGCGGCTCCTTCGCGATAGAGCAGCTCCCAGTTCTTCGGCTGATCGCGGACGAGCTTCTCGACGAGCGTCAGTGCCTGCTCAAACTGCTTCTGAGTCAGCAGTGAGTCGATCGACTTCAGGACGACTTCGGGGTCTTTCTCGTTCTCCGTCAGTTGAGCCATCAGCGCGGTCGCCTCGTCCTTTTCGCCCGCCTTCATCAGCAGACCGGCCAGTCGCATCGTTCCCTCTTTGCCGGGAGACGACTTGTTGAGTTGCTGCTGATAGCGCACGGCCACGTCCAGATCGCCGTCCGATTCGCAGAGCTTCACCAACTGAGTGAGTAGTTGCGTGTCGCGCGTGTCGTCGGTGAGCAGCTTCTCAAGCTCCGTCCGCGCGTTGCCGTCATCCCCCGCCGACTGATACGCCTGTGCGAGGCAGATCGTCATCTCGCGCTGCTGGTTCGGTTCGCGGCGCTGACGTTCGAGCCGTTCGAGCAGCCGGTCGAACTGGTTCGTTTGCAGATACAGCTCCGTCAGCTTCGGCACCACGCCGAGTCGGTCTTCGAGATTGCCCGCCTTGTCGAACGCTCGCCAATAAAGTTCGATGGCTTCACTCGTGCGGAACTGTTCGCTCAGCGCACCGGCCAGTAACAACAAGCCCTTCGGTTCGGTCGGGTTCACGCGGACGGAACGCCTGAGCGCTTGCAGTCCCTCTTCCGCCTCGCCGATGCCGAAACAGAGTTGGCTGAAGAACTCATACAGTTCGGGATTGCCGGGTGCCGACGCAATCAGGTCGCGTCCCGCCTGAATCGCCTTGTCGCGACGACCGAGTGCCATCTCAAGTTGTGCCACCTTCTTGAGGTACTCAGTCCGATAGCGTCGATCAACAGCGGCCAGCTTCGTGTTGACTTCAACCGCCGCGAGCAGATTGTTCTGCGCTTCGAGAATCCGCGCCGAGGACATCAGGATTGGAATCGACTGCGGAACCAGATTGCTCGCGTTCGTGACCGCTTGTGCCGCTTCCTTCAACGCCCGCTCGGATTCTTGAGCGCGAGCCAGCCAGAACCAACGCTCGGCCAGCGCCGCCTTCTCCTTGTCTCCGAGTCCCCCGTTCCCCTTGTCCCCTTGTCCCGCAAGCTCCTTCGACAGCTCCGCGATCCGCTCCTTCAGCTTCCCCATCGCCTGCAATTCTTTGAGTTCACGCCCCAGCCATGCCTCGCGCTCCTCATCGTTCGCGGCGAGCTTCTTCACCACATCGAGTTGCTTCAGCGCGTCTTCGTGCTTGTCGGCTTGAGACAGCAGATCGACTTGCTTGATTTGAAGGTTGATCTCCTTCGGGTCGAGTTTGCAAGCTTCGGCGTTGGTCTCGACCGCTTCGGCGAGGTATCCAAAACCAGAGAGGACTTCGGCCAGACGAGCCACATTCGCGGCCGTGTTCGCCTTCCCCGCGGCCATCTGCCGCCAGGTGGCCATCGCCTCGTCTTTGCGCTTCAGCGAGTGAAAATATTCGCCGAGATATTCTTTGTACTGAGACGCTTCCGGGGCGAGGGCCATCGCCTTTTGATACAGCTCGAGCGCCTCGTCGGTCATCTCGACGGATCGGAACAACTCGGCGACCTGCGACGCGACGAGCGGGTCGCGCGGCTTGGCCGCCGTCAGCCGACGCCACACGGCGGCAGCGTCCTTCTTGCGAGTGGCCTCATCCCGCGCAGTGTCCTCCAAAATGACGCGGCCCCAGTCGCGCAGCGTGTCCGGATTGTTCGGCTCGTGCTTGTCGAGTTGCTCGTACTGCGCGATGACCTCGACGTACTTCTGCTCGTACATCAACTGGCTGATGAGCGCGTGCCGCAAATCCTTCTTCGTGGGAGCCGCCTTCAACGCCTTCTCCAGCCACGATTGAGCCTCCGGCCCGCGACCGAGTCCCGCCAGCAACCGCGACAGCCGTGAGATCGCCTCCAAGTCTTCAGGGTTCTTCTTCAGCCACGCTTCGTAGTACGCAATGAGGCCCGCCTGATCGTCGGTTCGCAAGTAGATGTTCTCGATCCGGCGACGGACTTCGCGGAACAACCAGTTGTCGGGATTGAGTTGCCCGAGCAGCTTCTCGAACTCGGCCTTTGCAGCGTCTCCCTTGCCGAGTCGCACCTTGATCTCGGCCGCCTCCATCTGGAAGAGCGACTGGCGGTACTTGTCCTTCGAGATCTTGGCGAGGTTCTCGAAACGGGGCAGTGCGGCGGCGAACTCGCCCTCTTCGAGCAGCGTCGTCGCGATCTGTTCCTGCACGCGGGCATCGTTCGGGAACTGTTTTTCGAGTCGGTTCCAAACATCGAGCGCCTTGTCCGATTTCTGTGCTCGCTGATAGACGCGGCCCAACGCCTGATAGACATCCAGTTGATCGGCTTGAGCCGGCTTGCGCTGCGTCGCGCGTTCGAGTGCCTCAGCCGCCTTGTCCGGTTGCCCGACGAGGACCAGTGACTGGCCGAGATAATACGACGCGAGATAGCTCGCCGGATCGAGTGACTCGGCTTTTCCAAATGCCTCGACGGAGGCGGCGTCCTGCCCGCGCAGCGACTCCAACAGCCCCACGATCATCCACGCCCCGGCCGCTTCCACCTTGTCGGCCTTCGCCGCCTTCTCGCGACTGGTCTTGATGAACCCTTCGAGCGAACCTCGCTCCACGTGATAGCCATAGATCTTGTCGAGCGCCGTCCCGCGACGTGGATTCTTCTCCAACACGGTGACAAACCGCTCGATGATCGCCTTCTCTTTGGCCTCGTCCGCATCAGGCTCCTGTCCAAACATCGGGAACGAAACCAGCAAGCCCAACGTCACACCGGCCACAACCAAACCGCGCCACCGAAATGAAGAGTGCGAACTCATGCGAGAAGCCTTCGATAATAAATGGGCCTTCGTTTAGTTTGCCCTTCGTTCGCTTCGTGGCCTTCTGTTCAAATCAATTGCTGTTGGAACAGAAGGCCACGAAGCGAACGAAGGGCGGAAAATGGCGGTGTCTGCCGTCAGGCATTTTGTCTGGAGCCGCTTGCGTTGGAAAGTGACCCCCGACAGAATCTCGCCGCCGACTCGTAGCACATGCTGCCAGCTTGTGCGTCTTTGCTCTTCAGGCTTCGCCTCTCAACTCGAACGCAAACACTCACAGGCTGGCAGCCTGTGCCACGAAACAGGAGCCACGCCGCATGACGACGACCGCCGAGACGCAGCAGCAGTGCGATCAGTTCCGCGAAGATTTCAAACGGCTTCGGGACGAGGTCGGCAAGGTGATCGTCGGTATGGGCGACATCGTGCAGGGGACGCTGACCTGCCTGATCGGTGGCGGACATGTGTTGCTCGAAGGTGTGCCGGGCTTGGGCAAGACGATGCTCGTCCGCACGCTGGCCGACGCGCTGCACCTGAAATTCAGCCGGGTGCAGTTCACGCCGGACCTCATGCCGGCCGACTTGCTCGGCACGAACGTCGTCCTCGAAACGCCGGAAAAGCAGAAGAAATTCGAGTTCCAGCAGGGGCCGATCTTCACCAACATTCTGCTCGCGGACGAAATCAACCGCGCGACGCCGAAGACTCAGTCGGCGCTGCTCGAAGCGATGCAGGAACACACCGTCACCATCGCCGGTCACACGTATAAGTTGCCCGAGCCGTTCTTCGTTCTCGCCACCCAGAACCCTTTGGAGATGGAGGGAACGTATCCGCTTCCCGAAGCACAACTCGACCGCTTCTTCAACAAGCTGATCGTCCCGTTCCCGAGTCTGAGCGAGTTGGAACTGATCCTCGACCGGACCACGGAAGCGAAGTCCCCCAAGGCCGAACCGGTCCTCACGGGCGAGCAAGCACTGGCGATGAGCCGCCTCGCGCGACAGATTCCGATTGCCGAAGACGTGCGCCGCTACGGCATCTCGCTGATTCTGGCGACTCACCCCGACAACGTGCTGGCCCCCGAGATCACCAAGCGTTTCGTCCGCTACGGCAGCAGCCCGCGCGGGGCGCAGGCGATGATCCTCGCCGCCAAAATCCTGGCGATCCTCGACGGCCGCTACCACGTCGCCCGAGACGACCTGAAGGCCGTCGCCCTCGGAGTCCTTCGCCACCGCATCCTCCTCAACTTCGAAGGCCAGGCCGAAGGCGTGCAGACCGACACGGTCGTCGAGGGTATCTTGAAAGCCGTACAGGGTTGATCGGACAGTCGTCAACAACAACGTTGAGAATCAAGGAGTTCACAAAGTGACAACCATGACAACGCCGGATTCAGCCACGGATTCACGAAGTGGTTTGGCGACCTTGGCGGAGATTGAATCAGCGGCATTGAAACTGAACGACTCGGAGAAGTCCGAGTTGGTGACGCTTCTGGGCGGCGTGATTGAGCCGTCCTCGGAAATCGAACCGGATGAAGAGGAACAACAGTGGCGGGCAGAGATTCAGCGTCGCGTAGACGACATTCGACAGGGACGAGTTGTCGGGCGTGACGGGGAAGCTGTGATGCGTGAGGCACTCGCGAGGTTTGCATGAAGCCGCACGAGTTTCATCCCGACGCCGAGATCGAAATGCTGGCCCAAGCGGACTACTTGGAGTCACGAGATGACGGCGTTGGCGTTCGATTTCTCATGGCGGTTGATCGGGCGATTCAACGACTGAAGTACGATCCATCGGCCAGACCCAAGGCGATTGGTGAAGTGAGGCGTCAACCGGTCGAAGGCTTCAAACTTCAAGTCCTTTATCTCGACGAACCTGATCGAATCTGGATCGTTGCGATCGCTCACTACAGTCGCAAAACCGCCTACTGGCGGAATCGACTCTGATGGCACTCAATCCCACAATAAAAAAGGCAACACAATGTCAACAGTTCAGGAAATTGAATTGGCTGCGATGGAGCTGGGCGACAGTGAGCGAGCATTGCTCGTGAATCGGTTGAGTTCCGGATTGGAGGCGTCCGGGTTGCTCGACCGTCAGACGATCGATCCTCGTTGGGCTGATATTGCGGAACGACGACTGAATGAAATCGTTTCCGGTCACGTCGTTCCAGTGGATGGACCTGCCGTGATGCAACGGATGGAGAGCCTCGCCCGATCATGATGGATTACGTCTTCCACCCTGAAGCTGAGGCCGACTACGAGAACGCCGTGTCGTACTACAGACAGGAGGCGAGGCCGGGAACCAGTTCCAAGTTCGTGCAGCGGGTTCGTGAAGCCATCGAGACGATCTTGGGAGACCCTGAAGCCTGCCCCGCAGTCGCGAAAGCCATCCGCAGACAGCGAGTTTGGGGATTCCCCTACGACTTGTTGTTCGGCGTTCACAAGCAGATCGTCACGATTGTCGCAGTTGCCAGTCATTCGCGAGACGACAAGTTCTGGCAGGAGCGGGTTTAGACGGTTGCAAGTCCATCACACCAAGGGCCACCCATGCTCTTCGACGGCGATTTTTTGAAGAAGCTGGAATATCTGTCGCTGATCTCCAAGCGAGTCTTTCGCGGGTCGCTGCTGGCTCAGCGGCGGACGAAGCAGATGGGGGGCGGGATCGAGTTCGCCGACCATCGCGAGTACGCGCCCGGCGACGATTTCCGGCATCTCGACTGGAACGTCTACGCGCGGCATGGCGATCTGCTGCTGAAGCGGTTTCAGGAGGAGGAAGACCTGCACTGCTACTTCCTGCTCGACTGTTCACGCAGCATGGCGTTTGGCAGTCCGGCGAAGTTCGACCTCGCGCGGCAGGTGACGGCGGCGCTGGCGTACATCGCGCTGTCGAACCTCGACCGCATCGGAGTCATTGCCTATTCGCAGGAGATCATCGCCGACTTCCCACTGACGCGCGGCAAGGATCGCATCCTGTCGCTGCTGCGATTTCTGGAGAAGCTCGAACCGCAGGGGACCGACACGAACCTCGGCCGCATCACGAACAGTTTCGTGCTGCGGCCTCAACGTCGAGGACTGGCTGTCGTGGTGAGCGACCTCTTCGATCCGAGCGGCTATGAGAAAGGCCTCGACCTGCTGCGGCATCGGACTTACGAACCGCACCTCATCCAAATCCACGACCCGGCGGAAGCGAAGCCCAATTTGCTCGGTGAGATCGAACTCGTGGACATCGAGACCGACTCGATCCGCAAAGTCACGATCACCGAGCGCGCCTTGCGCGAATACCGCCGCGTCTTCAACGAATTTCAAACGGGAGTTGCCGCCTATGGCAAGAGGTATGGATTGGGATGCACTCAGACGACGAACGACGTGAACTTTGAAGACCTCATCCTGCGGATGATGCGGACGGCAGGGGCGGTGAGTTGAAGAGGTTGGTGGCAGAGAAATTGTGGGTAGAAAGATGAAGGCAGTAGAGAGTGCGTGAACATTGACGTGACATGGCTTGCCGACTCGTCGTTTCCTTCCGCATTTTTCTACCCCCAATCTTTCTGCCATTTGTGTTTCTGAAGGCAGATTTCCATGACGTTTGATTCCCCATCATCCTTGGTCTGGCTCGCTCTCGCGGTGCCGATTGTGGTCTTCTACATCTTGAAGATCAGGTTGCGTCGTCAGCCGGTCTCAACAGTGATGTTTTGGAAGCAGGTGCTGGACGAGCAGAATCCGCGTTCGATCTGGCAGCGGTTGCGGCATCTTGTCTCGCTGCTGATGCAACTGGCGATGCTCGCGTTGCTGGCGCTGGCCGTGGCCGATCCCTACTTCTTTTGGGAGGTGCGAGCCGCGCGGCGGATCGTCGTCGTGCTGGACAACTCGGCCAGCATGAACGCGACCGATGCGAAACCGACTCGGTTGGACGAGGCCAAGCGTCAAGCAGCTCAAATCATCGCGGGGATGCGGCATCGGGATGAAGTGGCGTTGGTGACGGCGGGGACTCAGCCTCAAGTCGTCGTCGGCTTCACGGGCCGTCAGAAAACGGTGAACAACGCGCTCGATGCCGTCCCCGCGACGGATGGTCCCTCGCATGTGGCCGATGCGGTGGCACTCGGCCAGCGGTTGCTGGGCGAGCGGCGGGATGGGAAGCAGCCCGAGGTTGTGGTCTTCAGCGACGGGCGGTTTGAAGGAGTGGAGCAGTTGGCTTCTCGGACCAAGCGTAACATAGACACAAGCGAGCCGGGTGGCGTAAGCCCCCGGGTTCCGAACGATCAGACCGCAAACTCCAATGAAGAACCCGCGGCCTTACGGCACGCGGCTCGCCTGACGGAATCGCCCGTCACTCTGCACATCATCGGCGAGCGAACCGGCAACGTGGGGATCGTGCAGTTCCAAGTGAGGCGGTCACTCGTCGATCCGCTCGGTTATGAGATCCTCGCCGAAGTTCGCAATGCCTCGGACCAGCCGGTCGAATGCCGGCTTGAAGTCGAGTTGAACGATGAGCCAATCGACGTGGTGCCGCTTAAGTTGGCAGCGGGCGGCAAGTGGAGTCAGGTGTTTGAGAAGACCTCCGCCGAGGGAGGGCATCTCATCGCGAAGCTGACTCACGCTGACGCGCTCGCCGCCGACAACACCGCGCGCGCCGTGCTGCCTCGACGCGAGATCCAGCCCGTGCTGCTGGTCACGTCAGGGAACCTGTTCCTGCAAAAAGTGTTCGAGGTCAATCCGCTCGTGAAGCTGACGGTGGTGGCCGCAGCGCCGGAGTCGATTCCTGCGGGAACGGTCGTCGTCTTTCATCGCACCGCGCCAGAGAAGCTGCCCGCCGGACAGGTCTTCATCATCGATCCGGCCAACGCCAGCGATCTCTACACGGTGGGCGAGCCGCTCGCCAATCCGATCGTGACGAAGCAGGACAAGGACAGCCCGCTCATGGCGCACGTCCGGCTGGACAACGTCCTCATGCCCGAAGCCCGTGCCCTCACGCCAACCCGGCCCGACGAAACGCAGATCCTCGCCGAGGCCGTCACGAAGGAGCCGATCTTCTTCGCCGTGAACCGTCCCGAAGGAAGGGTCTTGGTCCTGACCGTGAACCTCGACAAGGGGGACCTTCCCCTGCGCACGGCCTTCCCGATCACCGTCGCCAACGCCCTGCATTGGTTCGCGGGCAACAAGAGCGACCTGCGCGAGTCCCTTCCTGCCGGATCGTTCGCCACCGTGACGACCAACGATTTCACACGGCCCTTGAAAGGCGAGCCACTCGCGCTGCGCAGCCCCACCGGCGAACTGAAGCCGCTGCCGACCAACGTCGAGAAGCTGACGATCGGGCCGCTCGATCAGTGCGGGGTGTGGAGCATCGTCTCTCGACAACCAAGTGTGGCTGGGGTCGAGTCTTCGAGCCCCCAGTCATCGGCAACCAAACGGGCCGCGTCCGTAAATCAACGTGCTGGGGGCGGCGAAGACGCCGACCCCAGCCACACAGCAACGAAGCCGCTGCTTGAGATCGCCTGCAACCTGTCGAGCGTCGCCGAGTCGGACATCCGGCCTCCCGAGGAATTGCTGGAGACCAAGGTCTCGGTCTCACCCGTGCTGGCCGGTCTCGGTTCGAGACCGATGTGGTTCTGGCTGCTGCTGCTGGCGTTGGGTCTGACGACGGTGGAGTGGTGTCTGTACCAGAGGCGGGTGATTAGCTGACGGGCTTTCCATTTCCTTAGTGTTGTGGTGACGAACCAGCGAACTGTTTATGGAATCATGATGCGTGCCTATGTTCAAAGCGTTCCGCTCGGAACAGCAAATTATCAATCGACCATGCAGGTTGATTACTGGTTTTGGGAGCGTGGCTACGAAGTCATTCGCTTCAGCTTGGAAGAACTCGCCGCCGGGAAATTGGACGAGCATTTGCAGGGCGACATTGAAAACACGGTTGTGTTTGGTGGCGTTGGCACAATTCGACAGGCGATTGCACATGCTGGTCGCTTGCCTCCGCCAAACTTGGACTTTCCCACGTCGATTCGACGGTTCGCGGGCCGAAAAATATGGGAGACCAACATGGGTGATGTACGGCAACGGGTGAATGAAAACCCAGACTCATTGCCGTTGCACATCAAGCCGCGTGACCACCACAAGCTCTTCAAGGGTGTCTTGGTACGCGAGTTCCGAGACTTGATTTCGTCCGCAGCCGTCGCCCGAGATGAACCTGTTTTGGCACAAGAGGCCGTCGATTTCCGATCCGAATGGCGAGCCACGATTCTTCGACGCCGGATCATCAACGTCGCGCATTACAAAGGCGACCCATTGTTGTTTCCTAACGCTCAAACTATGCGATTAGCATTGGAGCAGTTCACCGACTGCCCAATTGGATGCGGCATGGATTGGGGGATCACGTCTTCAGGCGAAACGCTGCTCGTCGAAGTGAACGACGGTTTTTCGTTGGGCAATTACGGCGTGCGAGGCTACGAATACACGGCACTCATTGAAGCAAGATGGCGAGAACTGATGGGGCTTCCTGACAACGGAGTTGGCGAGGCACCGTAAGACGACAAGAGAATCCCCTCACCCTAACCCGCTCCCTCCAAAGCCGAGGCGAGGGGACCGGAGAAGAGTGACCAATGTTCGATAGTTTTCAGCTCGATCTAACGCATCCGTGGTGGCTGGCTTCGCTGGTCGTCGTGGTGCCGTTGTTGGTGTGGTACTTCAAAAGATCGCTTTCGGATTTTCCTCCGAGGCAGATTTTGGTGTCGCTGCTGACTCGCTGCATGGTCGTCGCGCTGTTGGCTTTGGCGATGAGCGGGTTGGCATTGCTGAGGCCGACATCGCAGCAGTTCATCATCGTGGCGGTCGATCAGAGTTTGAGCGTCGATGGTGAGGACGAGCCAAATCCGGTGGTGAAGGCTGACGCGGAGAAAGAGCAGGCGACGAAGAAGAGTCAGGTGGATGAATACCTCGACCAGGCGCTGGCCGATGCGGGAAGGATCGGCGGGAACAAGGTGATGTTTCTGCCGTTTGCCTCGCAGGCGGGGGTGATTGGGAGCGAACGGCCCATTGCGTTGGTCAACCAGAGCAATGGGACGAATGGGACTGATGCGAAGAATGGGACCGACGGAGTTGAGGCAGGAGCTTCTTCTGGCTCTCGTCCCACGTCTCTCAACTCTCGGCTCGATCGGAATGCCACCGACATTGCCGCTGCGATTCGGTCGGCGGCGGGCGCGATGCCTCCCGATTATGTGCCGCGCATCGTGTTGCTGAGCGATGGAAATCAGACGGCCGGTGATGCGTTGCAGGCGGCGCTGGGGACGGCGTTTGGAAATGTGGTGTCTTCCACAGCGAACCGATCAGGCGAGCCGGGTGCCGTCAGGCCCCGGGTCGATGAACGCGGAACCCGGGGCCTCACGGCACCCGGCTCGCCTGGACAATTGATTCCGATTGACACTGTCCCGCTCAAGGTGCGCGATACGCCCGAAGTTCAGGTCGCGGCGGTTGAGGTTCCGGCTCAGGTGAGGGAGGGCGAACCGTTCTATGTCGAGGTGGTCATCAACTCGAATCATGAAGACGAAGGGTTGGTCGAGGTCTTTCGCGGTGCTCACAAGGTGCTGAGTGAGACTCGCAAGTTGAAGCCGGGGGAGAATCGGTTTCGGTTTCAGCAGTCGATCACGGGCGAGCGGTTGGCTCAGTACACGGTGAAGGTGGGCGGGCTGAAGACCGACACGTTGCTCGACAACAATACGGAGTCGGGCCTCGTCTTTACGACGGGCAAGCCGCGTGTGTTGCTGATCGAGAGCGATCCGAAGTTGGCACAGCAACTCGTCTGGGCACTTCAGCAGGAAGAGATCGAAGTCGATGTGCGGCCGGTCGAGGGGATGCCCGAGTCGTTGGCCGACCTGCAAAATTATGAGTTGCTTGCCCTGTCGAACGTCCCGGCGACGGCGCTGTCTCAGCGACAGATGGAACTCGCGCGGACGTATGTGCAGGACTTGGGGGGCGGGTTCATGATGCTCGGCGGCGATCAGTCGTTCGGGTTGGGGGGCTACTACAAAACGGTGCTCGAAGAAATCCTGCCGGTCCGGTCGGACTTCGAGAAGGAGAAGGAAAAGCCCTCGCTGGGGATGGTGCTCGTCATCGACAAGTCCGGCTCGATGGGGGGCGACAAGATGGAGATGGCCAAGGAGGCGGCGAAGAGTGCGGCGGAACTGCTCGGTCCGCGCGACCAACTCGGCGTGATCGCGTTCGATGGCGACTTCTTCGTGGTGAGCGAGTTTCAATCGGCGTCGAACAAGGCTCGGATCATCGACGACATCAGCCGCATCGAGGCGGGTGGCGGGACGACGATGTATCCCGCGATGGAAGAGGCGTACAACATCCTGCAGGGGTCAACGGCCAAGCTGAAGCACGTCATCATGCTGACCGACGGTATCTCCTCGCCGGGCGACTTCGAGGGGATGGCTCAGCAAATGGTGTCGGCCCGCATGACCTGCACGACGGTCGCAGTAGGCGAAGGGAGCGACACGAACCTGCTGGAAGAGATCGCTCGCGTCGGGCAGGGCCGATATTTCTCGGCCACCGATCCGGCGACGCTGCCTCAGATTTTCGCGAAGGAGACGATGACAGCGAGCAAGTCGGCGATCAACGAACAACCGTTCGTGCCGCAGGTGATTCGACCGACTGCCGCACTGGCCGACATCGATTTTGTGACGGCTCCGTTCCTGCTGGGATATGTCGTCACGCGACCGAAGGCGACGTGCGAGTTCATCCTCGCGACGGAAGCCGGCGATCCGCTGTTGTGCTGGTGGCGGTACGGTCTCGGGACGACGGTCGCGTTCACGTCGGATGCGAAGAGCCGCTGGGGGGCCGAGTGGCTGACGTGGCCCGGCTACAGCAAGTTCTGGGCGCAGGTCGTTCGCCACTCGATGCGGAAGAACGACGTGAAGGGAGTGATCGTGGATGTGAAGCAGGAGCGTCGTCGCGCGACGGTGACGCTCGACGCGATCGACCCGACTGGCAAATTCCTCAACCAGGCCGAGACCGAAGTGACGGTGATCGACCCGCAGTTGGGACAACGCAAGCTGGAGATGAAGCAGACCGCGCCGGGCCGCTATGTGGCCGAGTTCGAGACGCCCGCCTCAGGTGCGTACCACATGAACCTCTCGCAGAAGACGGCGGGCGACACGCTGCTGCACCAGCAAACTCGCGGCCTGATCGTGGGCTATCCGGATGAACTTCGCCTCCGCCCGACCAACGAAGAACTCTTGAAGTCGCTCGCCGCCGCTACGGGAGGCCGTTTCAATCCAAGTCCTGAAGAGTTGTTCACCGAGCCGTCATCGGCCTCCGCCTCACCGGGCCTCGGCACGACGAACGCGATCGCCCCACGAACGGTCCCACGCTCAACGCCACTTTGGCCATACCTAGTTTCGGCGGCAATTCTGCTGTTCGTGCTGGATGTGGCTCTGCGACGGATCGACTTCAGCCTGTGGTGGCCTCGCCGCCTGAATTTTGGAAGAAACTGAACTTGTCGAGCCGATCTTTGATCGGTAGCTTGCTAGACGATTTGTCTGAGGGACTGTTTGAGTGTTTGTTGGTTTGTGAACTGGAGCATGACATGACCGAATCCCTTCGTTCGAGACTTCAGCCGGTACAACGTCGTCAAGTGTGGCAGACCATTGCGGTCTGGGTTGTGGGTGGGCTGTTGCTCGGCTCGGTGATTGGCCTCGGATGCGGGGTCGCTCGGTTGACGACCGGCTGGGCTGAGGGTGGCTGGCTGGCGACGATGGCGTTGCTGATGGGACCGGTTGTCGGAGCCGTGGCCGCACTGGCTTGGCTGCTGCCCCGACCAAACTGGATTGCGGCGGCTCGGGCTGTAGATCGGCACTATCAACTCAAGGATCGCACCGAGTCGGCACTCGACTTTGCGAGGAAGCAGGTTCATCCCGACAAGCTAGCGTTTGCCGAGCTTCAACTGGCCGATGCGATGTCGCACCTGAGCCGCGTTGAACCGGAGGCGGTTGCTCCGTACTTCGCACCGAAATTCTTGCCGGGTGCGTTGGTGGCCGCCGGGTTGGCGGTGGTCATGGCGCTCGTGCCGCTCAAGCAGGACGAGGCGGCGGCGGCGCTGTCGGCTCCCAATGAGAGCATCGTCGCTCAAGCCGACGAGATCGCCGACAGCTTGAAGCAACTCGAAGAAGAGTTGAACAAGGATGTCGATCCTCAGTTGGAGCAGCTTCTGAAGGAACTCAAAGAGAAGGCCGAGGAGTTGAAGGAGCCGGGCGTCGATGTGAAGGAGGCCCTTGCGAAAATCTCCGAGATGCAGGCGGCGATTCAATCGGCGCAGAGTCAGGCCAGTTTGGAACAAGTTGACCAGCAGTTGCAGGAGATCGGCGAAGCGATGGCGTCGGCGAAGGCTCTTGAAGGGGCTGGCCAAGCTCTCGCCGAAGGCAAGTACGACAAGGCCGCGAAGGAACTGGCCGAGTTGGAGGACATCGAACTCGAACGGAACGAGGCTCGCAGCACGGCCGAGAAGTTGAAGAAAGCGGCCAAGCGCGCGAAGGGCGATGCGGGCGACGGCTCGATCAGCGATGCCTCGAACGAGTTGGCCGAGGGGATCGAAGATGGTGACTCCGACAAGGTGAAAGGGGCTGCAAAGAAACTGGGCGACAAGGCCAAGGGGCAGGCTCGCAAAAAGAAGATCAACGATCTGCTCAACGCCGAACTCACATCGCTCTGCGAGTGCAAGGGGAACTGCCAGAAGAACAGCACCGCCAAGGGCAAGAAGAAAGAAAAGTCAGTCAATCCATCGCAGGTCTACGGCATGGGCGAGAGCGGCAACATCGACGGCGACGCGACAAACCTCGCTGCGAACTTGAACAAGGAACAGGTCACCGGCCAATCGGGCGAGGGTGAATCCGAGTTTGAAACCAGTTCCTCTTCGGAAGGCCGTCAGGAAGCCCAGCGCGGCTACAAGGATGTCTACCAGAAGTACAAGAAGATGAGCGACGCGGTGTTGGAGAGCGAGAACATTCCGCTCGGTCATCGTCAGACGATCCGCAAGTACTTCGAGTCGATCCGGCCGCAGCAGAGCGAAGAGGCGGCTGCGAAGAAGCCCGAGTGAACAAGCCGACCGCGAGGTGAGACAAATCTCGCCATGAGTGGGATGTGTCGAAGCCATGAACGGGACCGAGGTGCCAGTGATGGCCTCGGTCCTTTTTTTGTTGGGCAGGATGAAGAGTGCGGGAGGGAAGCCTTCAGTCGCAGGGGTGAAGAGACGCAGGAGTTAACAAAAGAGGGCTCTCCGCCATTCGTGTTGGAACGCATTCATCAGCCGCAGGGCGCTAGCCCCGGTTAAGCGAAAACAAACCGGGGCTAGCGCCCTGCGGCTGATTT
>JAYTXB010000847.1:0-12255 GCA_043743205.1 Schlesneria sp. | reverse complement strand
GGCCCCGGGTTCTTCGCCTAGACATCCGGGGCCTCACGGCACCCGGCTCACCAAACTCCGACAGTTATTTCTGCGCCAGTCCTAAGCTGGCCGCGAGGCACACGTGGTTAAACGAACGAGCGAGGCTGGAACCTCCAGCCTCGCTCGCTCAAATCTTCATCAATTCACTTCCGTCGCGGTCACTTCACGTCGATCAGCTCGACAATGAAGTGCAACGTCGCTTTCGGCGGGATCACGGGAGGCTGTCCCTCTTCGCCGTAAGCCAAGTTGAAAGGAATCTCCAACTCGACCATCCCCCCTTTGCCGACGAGTTGCATTCCTTCGGTCCAACCGGGAATGACTCGGCCCAACGGGAACGATGTCGGTTGGCCGCGCTCATAAGAACTGTCGAACTGTGAGCCGTCGTCGAGCGTCCCCTTGTAATGCACGGTGACGGTGTTCGAGGTCTTCGGTTTGACTCCGTCGCTCTTGCGCAGGATGCGGTACTTGAGACCACTCTCCGTTTTCGTGAACTCTTTCGGGGCGTCTTTATCGACGGCACCGGGCTTCAATGGTTTCGGCCCTTCCGTGACCTCTAGTAGTTCGACGAGGAAGTGCAGCGTCGCTTTGCCTGGAATATCTGGCGGCGAGCCCCGTTCGCCGTAACCGAGTGCGTACGGAATCTCTAACTCAATCATCCCGCCCTTGCCGACAAGCTGCATTCCTTCGGTCCAGCCCGCGATGACCTGCTTCAGCGGGAACTCGATCGTCTCGCCGCGCCCGTAGGAACTGTCGAACTCCTTGCCGTTGTCGAGCCAACCCTTGTAGTGGACTGAAACGGTGTCTTGAGGCGCGGGCTTCTGGCCAGTTCCCTTGCGGCGAATGCGGTACTTGAGACCGCTCTTCGTAGTTGTGAAGTCGGCGGGAGCGTCTTTATCAACGACACCAGGTTCAACAGCTTTTTTGTCGGCAGCACGCAGCATGAGAGACTCGGTTCCTAGCAGGAGGGCAAACAGGGTCAGTAACACGGTCGATCCGGATCGACGAATCATCAGCAAGACCTTTGAAAGAGGAGACGTTTCCAACCTCGGTCCCACGCTCCGCGTGAGACCACACCGCAGCGGGTGACACATTGAAATTCAACAGGGCAGGGGGAGCTTAGAACCGGCGTATCAACAACTGGCGGTAACAATCTGATGATCGAGGCGAGCCGCATGCCGTAAGGCTGCGGGTTTTTGAACGCCGCAGGAAACCCGCAGCCTTACGGCATGCGGCTCGCCTAAAACACATCACTTGTGGCCGCGCGAGGGATATCTGCCGCTCGCCTGACTCACGACTTGATTTCGAAGATCGCCTCGACTTCCACCGCTGCGCCGGTCGGGAGTTGAGCGAAACCGAGGGCACTGCGGGCGTGAAAACCGTCACCCGTCTTGCCGTACAGTTCGTGCAGCAGGTCCGACGCACCGTTGATGACCAGATGCTGTTCATTGAACTCCAGCGTCGAATTCACGCAGCCCAGCAGCTTGATGACCTTCAATCCGTTGAGCGTTCCGTGAGTGTTGTAGACCGAACGCAGAATCTTCACGCAGCAGTCGCGCGCCGCCTGATAGCCCTGCTCGACGGTCGTCCCCGCTCCGAGCTTCCCTTTCAAATCACTGACGTGCCCTGAAGTAAAGAGCAGATTGCCCGACTTGGCACACAAGTTCAGATACCCCGGCTCCTGCTTGGCGAATGTAAGCCCGAGTTGCTCGGCTTTTTCTTGCGGTGTCATGTGAAAGACCTTTCATCAATCCAAAAATGTCGAATGGGATTAGAAAACATACTTGTACTTCACCCAGCCTGGACGCGTACGACTGCCAAGGTACTCGCGAACTGCGGCGAATGCGCGTGGCTGTTCCATGCACTCTTCCAGCGGATGCGGGGTCAATTCGCCGTGTGCGATACGACGCCGTTGATCGTCAGTCGCTTGGACCGGATGCGATTCATCGATCACACGATACTCGCTCCAAGCATCGTCAAAGAAAATGAGACTCGCGAATGGTCCGCTCCATTCGATGGCACAGCATGGACTGACAATTCTGTTGGCTCCAAAGAATCGCTTCCATCCTTTGACTGGGCCACAATCGAGGGTCAACATTGCTCGACCACTGTCCTGATCCTGAAGGTTGTCAACATATGAAATGGCCTCTTCAGGAGTAGAAAACGACGATTCGACTTCGTCGAGTTCAATCATCCAGTATCCATTCGTATGTTCCACCATGACCTGACACCCTTGGCACTCAACTATTTGAGCGGCATTCAATACGCGACGATTGTCATTTCGCATCCTGCCAGCGTTTCCAAGCGAGTCCGGGTTTGGCGACTCTGAACTGGACGAGGCGAGTGTGCTCGACTTCGGTCACGTAAACCGTACGACCGTCGGGGCCACCGAAACAGAGGTTGCTGGGGTTCTTGCCGAGGACATCGATCTCGTGCAGTTCCTTGCCGTCGGGAGTCATCACAACGACCGTTCCCTTGCCGTGGCGAGTGATGTAGAGGTTGCCATCGACATCGCACCGCATCCCGTCGAAGCCATGATCGGGGAACTGTTTGATGAGCTTCTTCTCGCCGAGCGTTCCATCGTCGCGAATCGGGAATGACCAGACGTTGCGTTGGGCGGACTCGTTTGTGTAGAGCGTCTTACCGTCGGGACTGACTTCGATGCCGTTGGTCGTTCCCATGTCCGAGGCGACTCGCGTCACCTTGCCTGCCGTGTCGATCTTCCAGAGTTGACCCGTGCTTTTCTCCCAGCTTGGGTCGCTGGCATAGAGCGTGCCATTCGGAGCGATCGCCAGATCGTTGGGCTGATTCATGGTCGGTTCGTGCGCGAAGACCTCGATCTTTTTGGAGGCCATGTCCACTCGCAACACGTTGTGTCCGACATAGTCCGCAATGTACATGCGGCCCTGGTTGTCGAAGACAATCCCGTTGCCGGCGCTCTTCCCTGCCAGCGTCACGAAGACCTCGGCCTTCCCCTCGGGCGCGACCTTGCCAATCGTCTGTGCGTTCCCAAAGCTCACGGCATAGATGTTCCCCGCCCTGTCGCACTGAGGCCCCTCAATCCCGGCGGTGAACTGTTTGGGCTGAGTCAGCGGCGTGGCGACGAAGTCTTTTTGTTGGGCTTGGGCGAGCGATGTCATGGCGAGAATCAGTGGCATAATGAAGCGTGGCATGATGGACCTTGGAGAGACGGCAGGGTGAGAAACGCAACGGGGCGTTGGCTTTGTTCCCTCGCCCCGGCTTTGCGGGGAGACGAGACCGGAAAAGAAACTTTACTCGGTGAGGCGGTGGGTTTCTGGGGGCGAGCAACTCGCTCGCCCCAGAAACGTCAAGACACCGTCTGTTTCCTTTCCTCTGTGGGCGGCGAAGCACCGACTAAAGCCACTCTGCCGTTTGAGCGATTTGTTCGCTGCGTTGGTTCTGCAAGAGGGTGCCCCGATGCCAATGCACGCGTTCTCGCTTCCATAACGTAGCGATGGATGTCGCCACCCGCTTCCGCAAGAAGCTTTTCCCGGGTCGCATGCAGTTCATCGAGAATTGAATTCGATGTCATCATTCGTCCCTCCCAAAAACTCCGCCGGTGTGCAGATCAATAATCGCGGTAGCCCCAGTTCTTCGAGCAAGTCGTAGACCTGTGGAAGGACATGCGCGTTGGCAATGTGCTTCCAGTTCTGCGTCAGCAGGTAATGTACGCCTCCCACAGCGGCTGAGGCAACGTGCAGGGCGTCGAGCTTGGCTTTCTCCGGCATCAGCGAGCGGCGGATCAGTTCTTCAGCAATCTCTTCGACTCGCTCCGAAGGGAGCAACAAGGGAATCCCATTGAGCAATTCCAGCCGTCGTCGAGCCGCGTCCGGATCACCATCCGCCGCTTCGTCGAGGACAAACTGAGACGTGACAAGTCGATAGTTCCCTCGTTCCTGATCCCACCATTGCCTAGCCTGCTGCTGTAGGACTGCGGTCATCGGGGTTTCACTCGGCCAAGCCGTCGCATGGCTGACGATGGACGTTTCGATGTAGACGGTATCCATGAAAGTGATCGCGTGTCAGGTGGTGCAAACTTCAGTTCGTGCGGTCGTGTGGCTAGGACCGAGCGCTTCGCTCGCGCCCAGCGCATTTCAAGATGCAGCCTGTTTCACTTCTTCTGTTTCACTTCTTCTGTGGGCGGCGAAGCGCCGACCACAGCCACACCGCCGCCGCTTCAATCAATACGAGGCAACAGTACCGTCTGACTCAACGACGACAGTCATTGAATCTCGGAGTCTCGCGCCAAATGAGTTTGGAGCCTCGAACACAACTTCAATTCGTGTTCCATCAGCACCGCGACTGATAACTTTTGTTGAAATGAACTTTGCTTCTGATGGTGATTTTAAGCGACTACGGACGTACGCCCTTGCTTTCCCTTCGGGCGACGAACCCTCCTTCAATCCCGACAGCAGCAAGAAAAGGACCACACCTGTGGCGAGCCACGCATACTGAGCGGTACGGTCTGGCGTCGCTTCACCGTGATTCTCTTTCATCTTTCTGCCTGCCCATTCGACATCATGTCGGTCAGACAAATCGCGGACGCACTTGGTTACATACGCACGCGGACCCACAAATACAGCCTCAGTCTGCCCGACGTGAACATACGACGTGCAGAGAAATGCAGCTCCCTCAGAATGCTTGAATGTGAACAGCGGGTCAGATAAGTCGATCACTTCGTGATCGTTCTTTTTGAATGCACGTTTCATGTCTCTAATAAAATCCCGTCGATTCTCGAACCGTACAACGATTCGCCTGCCTGAAACAAAAAACGCCATAACAAAGCCGAAAAGTGGTCCGCTCACTAACCCAACCAAGATGCCCGCCGTAGCCCCACTTTTGAAAGCGACGAATAGCCCCATTCCGACACCGAACAATCCACCAGCCAACAGTGCGGTCGTCAAAAAGGATCTCGGCTTGGGGATGCCCGGCCCACTCTCTTCCCGTTTCATCTTCCGAGGCGGCAAATCTTCGGTGATCGATTCGTCGAACTCATCATCGACGAAATCCTCGCCACGTAGATCCATTCCCAACAAATTCGCTTCGTCATCATCTTTGAGTTCGATCACGTCAGCGACGACTGGATCATCTGTAATAACGCCGATCTCTTTGCACTTCGGGCAGCGTGCCTTTTTCCCAAGAAAGTCCACTTCAGTAACGGGCTTCGAATAGCCGCATTGTGAGCAGTGAAACTGTGGCACAGCACCGGCCTTTCAATAAGTGAACGTGTAATTGCGGTAGCGGACAGCGGTCAGACGCAACCAAAATGTGCGGCGTGGTGACAGTATGTCTGCCCTAGCTCAATCGTTTTGCATTTCGTTCGGTGCCACTCGGTCGGAATTCCATGCGCGTCGGTCTCAAAGCCCATCTGTATGTAACACCCGTGTCTTGCAGGGTTCAAGATGCCGAGAGCATGGCGAGTTGGCGGATTCCGCGCCATTCCAATGCACTGCCCCGGCTGATCGCCGGTTTCCTTGTGTTCGAAGTGCCACGGCTCAATACCTAGACTGCAACCAGGCCCGCGAGCGGCTGTCGCAAACACCGGAATGCGGCAATACACACAATACAACACCATCGACTCTGAGATGTCCATCACGTGTATGATGGCACCGAGACTCACGTAATAATTGCACGTCGCTCTATCATGGTCGCTGATTGCTCGTGCAATCGCGAGGCAATCCGTGTCGGGCAAGTCTTGCTGTGGCAGTGCATAGATCATTTAAACATTCCGTTTTAGTAACTACTCTTCAAGACGGTAAAGGTACTCCCCTGCCTTGCGGACCAACAGAATTCCTTCATCCTCGCGGTTGGCGAACGATTCGATGTCGATGGTGGCGGGGTCTCTGTAGCCAAGGTTGATCTTCTCGCAGACTTCGCGGGAGATGCCGCTGGCCAGCGTGACTCGCACGCGCGGAGTCTCGATTCCGTTCTCATACGTTCCACCGCCGCGAACGTGCGTTGAGTGGGCGAGGATGCCCCACGGGTAGTCTTTGAATTTGTCCCACTGCTTCGTGAAGTAGTCGCGCACGTGGTAGCCGACCTCTTCGATGTACTTGCCGTGCGTGACGGAAATTTCGTGCAGATGCGGGGCGTAGATGATCAGTTCGCCGCCGTCGGCCACGACCGGCTCCATCTTGTACATGCACTTACCGGCAACCCACAGCTCGTCATACATCGGCGGGGCACACGACAGAATTTGTTGGAATGGTTTGGGACACCGCTTGATGTGGACGCGGTTCGACATGTCGGCCGCTTCGTTCCAGGCGGACTCGGGCGAGCCGTGAAATAAGCCGTGAAGATTGCCGTCCGACGCGACGACGAACGTGATCGCTCGACGCTGTTGCCGGATCAGGCTCGCCGCGCGATCGACCACGCGGCGCACGGCCGTGTCCTTCACACCGATGATCCCGACGTTGGAGATCAGCGCTCCGAGCCAATGGAAGAAGTTGAGAATCTCCGGCCCGCCGATGCCGGGGAAGAAGTATTTGTTCCCACCGGAGAAGCCGACCACTTCATGCGGGAAGACCGGTCCAAGGACCAGCAGCAGGTCGTAGTCTTCAATGCGCGAATTGATCTGCACGGGTACGTCGAGCGACAACCGGCCGTCCGTGATCTCGGCCGTGTCCTGCTTGGAGAGCGTCCCGATCGTGAGCAACTTGTCGGGCCGATCCCACTCGTGATTGAAGAGACCGAGTTGATAGAAGAGCCGCCCTCGCTCACGTTCATCAATCCCAATCAGCTTCGCAATCTGAGCGTCCGACATCGGCGGGTGCGTCCCCAGCGCGACGAGGACATCCAAATGAGCGACCATCGGTCTGAGTCGCTTGTGCAACGCATCGAACAGCAATGGCAGCGGAGCCGTGCGAGTGGCATCCGGAATGATGAGCAACACCCGCTTGCCAGCGAAGTCCTGAGTGGGAAGCTGTGCGAACCAATCTCGCACCTGCAACTCGGACAGAATCGGAAGAGCCTCAGACATGGAGCCTGCCAAACGAGAAACAAGAAGGCTAAGAAAATTCGGCGGAATTGTAGTCACGCTTGCGGACGATGAGCCAGCCAGCGATCGCCGTCACGAGATTCGCATGGCATCAGGACATTGGAGCGCCCCAGTGCTCGCGGTAGTCACGTTTCAGCAATCTTCCCGCATCGTCATCACCCGTGATTTGTTCTTTCCCTGGATCGAAGTGAATCACGCGATCGACTCGAGTCGCGATGTTGCCGAGGTGGCACAGCGCCGTCGAAAGATGATTGATCTCGATGTCCGCGTTCGGGCGTCCACCGGTCTTGATGCAGTCCAAGAAGTTGGCGTGATGAGCACCGAGATCCGGTCCACCGCCGGTTGACTCTTCAATCAGCTTGTTACGAGGGCCATAAATTTTGTAGCTCCCGATTTTACCGAAGATCATCATCCCTTCGGTGCCGTAGTACGCATCGCCGTTCTCGTAACCCTCTTGGACGTACGGAGACCAGATACGTTGTTCAAAGATTAATTGCTTCGGCATCCCGGACTTTGTGGCGGCGGCATACTCGAACGCGATGTATTGCGTGTCGGGCCACTGTTGATCGTCATCGAAAAAGCACTTGCTGCCGAGGGCCGCGATGCGCGTCGGATGCGTCTCGACTCCCAGTCCCCAGCGTGCGATGTCGATGTCGTGAACTCCGTCGTTGCCGATGTCGCCACAACCGAAGTGATGCCACCACCGCCAAATGCCGGGCAGGAAGTTCGACTGATACGGCACGAATTTGGCCGGTCCAACCCACGTGTCGTAGTCAAGGTGCTCTGGCGGGGCTGACGGTTTCTGCTTACCGATTGAGCCGCGACGCTGACTGTTCCACGCCTTCGCGACCAAGATTTCGCCGATGACTCCCGACTTGAGCTTGTCCATCGCCTTGATGACGTGCGCCGTGCTGCGACTTTGCGTGCCGACTTGCATGACGATTTCATTTCGTCGAGCCGCCTCGATCATCAGCCGCCCTTCACGCAGATTGTGCGAGCAGGGTTTCTCAACATAGACGTGCTTGCCGGCATTTGCGGCCAGAATCGCGGCGGGGGCATGCCAGTGATCCGGCGTCGCGATCCAGACCGCTCTGACCTCTTTGTCATCGAGTACTTGCCGCATGTCTTTGACGACCTTCGGCGCAACCCCAGACTCCTTCGTCACCGCCTCCGCCGCGCGAGCCGCTCGCTGCGCATCGACATCACAGACGTACGCGACTCGCACGCTCTTGTTGCTGGCCAGTTGGTTCGTATGGGCCATACCCATGCCGCCGGGACCGATGACTGCGACTGGAATTCGATCGGCATCGCTCTTCGGCTGGTCTTCGGCGTGAGTCTCTGACACAAACAGCCACGCGGCAGAAGCGGTCGCAGCGGCCGTGGAGGTTGTCTGCAAGAAGTCGCGACGATTGGTCGGCAAGGGGAGACTCCGAACAAGTTGGTAGGAACTTGAGCAGGGTGGCGCAGCCTCACCCTCGTTTGGTTGGCCGCTTCGCGGGTTTGCTGCTCCGTTTCAATGCAGCTTTGGGACCGCGTGACGCAGGGTTGCGGGCCACCGGTTTTGTGGACCGACTGGTTGCCGTGCCATTACGAACGGGTCGGGCACGTGCGGGAGCGCGTCGTGTTGGCGCACTGGTTGCGAAGTGGAGCAACACTTTCAGTTCGACAGGCGTCAGCGGTCGATACGCCCCGAGTGGCAAGTCGCCCAGTCGCATCGGGCCGAATCCAATGCGTTTCAATCGCATCACCTTGTGCCCGACGCGTGCAAACAGGCGTCGCACTTCGCGGTTCTGCCCTTCGGTCAGCACGACTTCCACAATAGTGGACTTGCCGTTGGTCTTGATGCGGCGAATGTCTCGCACGCGAAATTTGCCTTCCGTGAAATACATGCCCTCGCGCAGTTGTTTCAGCACTTCATCAGAAGGAGTTCCGGCAATGAGACAACGATACAGACGTTCGACTTGAAACTTGGGATGAGCCAGTCGGTGGGCCAACGCACCATCGTTAGTGACCAGGATCAATCCTTCGGAGCCTTCGTCGAGTCGGCCCACGGTGAACAGCCGTCCGTGAGATTCAGGCAGGAGGTCAATCACACGCACGCGACCCATGGGGTCCGCGTTTGTGCAGTGAACCCCAGGCGGCTTGTGGACAATAAAGTGTCGTTTGCGTTCGATCTTCACCCGCTCACCATCCACACAAACCTGCTGGGTCTCGGGATCGACTTTGATCCCCAGTACGCGCACGGTCTTGCCATCGACGGTCACTCGGCCATCCAAGATGTACTCTTCACAGTGACGGCGTGAGGCCAGTCCGGCCGAGGCCAACACTTTTTGCAGCCGCTCAGTGGAGGGACCGATCTCATCCAAGTCCTCTTCCGCCGCAGCCTTCTTCGCCTTCTTGCGAGCCGCCGGCTTTGCCGCAGTCCCTTTTGCGGAAACCTGCTTGGCCTTCGCAGGCACGGCCTCAACTTCAGAGTCGGCGGCATCGAGATCGAGCAGATCCTCTCCGCTCAATGTGCTGGACTCGGAATCGTCAGCCGCATCGTCTGCGGCGGCGTGCGATGGACTGCTGCGAGAGGAGCGAGCAGAACGCAAACGCGCGCGGTTCGCGGTGGGTTCATCATCAATTTCAGTGAAGGGATCATCAGGCAAGTCGGATGTCATACAGCTCAACATTTCTGGCGGGAGGTAACGAAGCGGCAGAAGTGTACCGCCGATCACCGGCTCGAAAAAGGAACGTGAGCAATCTGACCGCAGACCGCCTCAGGATCGGCGCATCAATCACTGTCGGGGTTTGGTGAGCCGAGTGCCGTGAGGACCCGGACGTTTTGAGGAAGAATCCGGGGCCTCACGGCACACGGCTCACCTCGATCATCCGATGATGCCGCCAGTTGTTGATGCGCCGGGCCTAACTCAGTCTTCTGGCAAAGCCGGAGCGGGTGGTGTTGGCGAGCCAGTGGCGATGAATTCCACGGTCACGATTTGGTCGTGCCCGGCCGCATAGAGCCTGTTTTTCTCGGCGTTGAGTACGAACTTGTGCAGGTGCATCGGAACTTTGTCCTGATGAACAACTTTGCCCGTCTGTACATCGTAGAACGACACAAAGCCGCCGTTATCGCCGCCACCACAGACAAACCAAGTCTCTTCGCGCGGGAAAGTGATCTGCTCGACTAGGCCCTTGAATTTGGTGTCGCTGATTTCGTGGACGCGCTTCGCCGCCTGCCAGTCGAAGATTTCGATGCGTGACGGGCCATCAAGGTGGTCGATGTTGCCGATCGTTCCGATACCGCCCACAGCCAGCAGGCGGTTGTCAGGCGAGAACGCGAGGCTGCGGATGCCACCAATCGAGTGACGACGTTGCTTCGGATCCCATGTGTATAAGACCGGGGCATCCGCTTCACCGACTTTCTTGCCGGTCGCGACATCCCACACCGCGACATGCCCCACCTTATCTCCGGTCGCCAAAAGCTGACCGTCGAGCGAGAACGCGACCGCGTAGAGCATGGAAGGGAAATGATGCGGCGTCATCGGCTTGTGCTCGACGAGTGTGTGAACCAAGTTTCCCGCAGCGGAATCCCACACCTTGCACAGCATGTCATCGGCCACACTGGCGATGAGCCTGCCGTCGGGTGACGCCACCAAGCCTCGCATCCACTTGTTGTGAGCAACCACCACACGCACAGGCTCTCGCTTCTCGATGTCCCACCAGATCAATCGGCCATCGTAACCACCAGTCACAAGGTGAGGTCCCATGATGGCCGCACCGGTCACGTAGCTCTGATGCCCTTCACCCGTGAATTCGACCTGCTGCGGTTTGTCGACGGCCATGTCGAGTTCACGAACTTTGAAGTCCGATCCGCCGACAAACAGTTTCTGCGAATGCGGCAGTAGAGCAATGCAGAGCGAGATGCCCGGCAGACGCGCAGTCTTGGTGATCTTGAATTGAGTGGGATCGGCGAGCGACATCGGTTGGACCTCGAATGCCTGCGAAGGAATTCAACACTCTCTCAACTCACGCGACTAAACAGGCTCCGTTCCGGAGTGCCGCAATCAGGCCGTAGAAAATCGGATGGTGCGTCAGCCCGACGGCGACGAATCGTTGCATGTGAGGTTGATCGACAAAGCCGCGACTGAATTTGCAAGCCAAGCATTCAACAGCAGCTTCGCCACTCAATCCGAGGTTGCCAGTTCTATGAAAGCGGCCGCTGATAGTAAAACAACTGTCCCCGTTCACATCCCGTGGATGTAGTTTGGGAGTCCGTTTTCCGGTGTTGTGTGCAGCGAGGGTTTCGGTCAAGAAGTCGATGGAGTGGCGGAGTTGTTGGCGGCAGGGTTCGATAATCGGCGACACGGTTTCCACGAAGCGGCTCCCCGGTTCGCATCGGGTGCCGTACGAGAGTTTGCGCCAGATAATCGCGGTGGCCGCACGCGTTCCGCGCAGTTGTTGGTCAGTTCGATGCCGGCGTTTTCGGTGAACAGCCGAGGGCCAACTCGCACCTCGTTCGTATGAACGCGACCGCCGCCGCACTGTGAACATCTCAACTTGTCGCGCGAGCGCTCGACCACCGATGTGAGCCGTAGCCGCACCTCGCCAAAGTGCGGGAGGACCGTTGAAACGGCCCAAATTCTGGCAAAACTTGACTTCTCCCAATTTCTCATTGATCGCCGCGCAAGTTAAACCTCACGCGGCCAAAGCGGAGACACTGGCGAGCCGCATGCCGTCAGGCTGCGGGTTCTTGATCGCCGCAGGAAACCCGTGGCCTCACGGCACACGGCTCGCTTAAAACATGTCACTCATGGCCGCGCGAGGTATAACAACCCGTCGACCGCGAATTCCTCATCCGCGAAGCTGGAGCTTCAAAATCGAGCGTTCCCAAGCTGGAGCTTGGGAACGAGGAAAGATTGATGCCGCCAGTGATTGATGCGCCGATCCTGATCCACGCCCTTCGCAGAGCCTCAGGACGTGTCACTCAACCGTTGCTGGCAATGTGTGGAGTGAACGCGTGTTTGTGACGTTGCTCGAACCACCGCAGCAGACTCGGCTGGTCGATGCGACGCAGATGATCGGTGCGCGGCGGTTGGTGGAGCAGGGGTGGGACGTTTGCACGTCGTATCTCGACGGCTATTTCGGCGAGATAACGGACGAGGCGGTTGAGCGTTTCATTGCAGAATGGGGACGGCAAGACTGATGGTCATTAGAGGGAATCCTTGAAGCGAGGG
>JAYTXB010000846.1:0-9888 GCA_043743205.1 Schlesneria sp. | reverse complement strand
GGAACTCCAGACATCGCGCGGCGGAGACTGGAATGAATCGAACCAGCCTCCGAACAACCACAACTTGTCTTGAAAGACGAGTTCACCGCTGGAGTCGCGTGCACGCCAACCCGCTTCACCCGTGACCTTGATCCAGTCCAGTCCGGCCTCTTGCGCGAAGAGGGATGTCGTGGCGAGTAATGTCCAGCAAGCGGTGAAGGCAAGAGACAAATTGGGGTTCATGTCAGGCTCCGGGCGGATGAGGTTGAGTTTGAGATCATTGGGGAGAGGGGCATCAGGATTCATTCTGACTCCCGTTTGCTCCTGTCGCACAAAGCAGCAGCTCGACTGTTCTACGACTCGCAACCGAACCGCAGGACTCTCGCAAGGACCGACAGTCGTCGCAACCGACACGGCTGGAATCATCGGTGTGGACAACATGACCGTTCGGACCCACGGTTCGGATTGGAGAGTTGCCACAGTTTTCTGAGCGAGAGGTGTGGCACTCGGGAAACAGTGTAATTCCCGAAGTACGTTCCGCTTGAAAGCCTGTGATCTGTTCCTTCGCGACCAACGACGTTCCAGCCTGTAGCGGAAGTCGGTCGTGCAGGAGACTTCGGTCAGCTATAGCCGTTGCACTTGGGAATGCGTCCATGAGTTCTGCCTTCGTGATCGCTCCGAACATCGAGTCGTTGTTGGACGAAATCCAAGCCCGGTTTCGTGTGGAAATGCCTTTTCACACCTCACCGCGATCACACATTTCAACGGTATCGTTGCCTACCGCGCGAAGGTCTGATGAGAGCGCGCGGCTATCACCGGGCGCGACCGCACCGGTCTCTCACGCCAAGATTTTGATCGTCGATGATGAGCCGATTAACGTGCGGGTCTGTCAGAAATACTTGCGCGGGTTGGGATACGTGAAGACTTCGAGCGAGACCGATTCGACGCTCGCGATGGACAAGATTCTGGCAGAGCGCCCCGACCTGATTGTGCTCGACGTGATGATGCCGTTGGTGAGTGGCATCGATCTGTTGAAGCTGATTCGCGCTCACGGCGAACTGGCTTCCATTCCGGTGCTGATCTTGACCGCAGCCAGTGATCGGACGACTCGGTTGGCGGTCCTCGAAGCGGGTGCCTCTGATTTTCTCACAAAGCCGATCGACCCGTGCGAGCTGGCTCCGCGCATCCGCAACGCGCTGACGATGAAGGAGCATCAGGATCAACTGCGCAATTACGCACACACGCTGGAAGAAGCAGTGCGCGTCCGGACGGCCGACCTCGAAGCCTCGCGACTGGATGTCATTCATTGTTTGGCGCGCGCGGTCGAGTACCGCGATGACCACACCGGACGACACGTGGAACGAGTCGGTCGCTACGCTGGAATTATCGCGCAGGGCATGGGCTTGGCAGAGGAAGTCTGCCGCAACATTGCGCTGGCCGCGCAATTGCACGATGTTGGCAAAATTGGCGTTCCAGACGAACTGCTGCTGAAGCCCAGTCGGCTGACTCCCGACGAGTATGAGCTGGTTCGAAAGCACGCCGCTGCGGGCAAAACGATTCTGGAGCCAGCTTCCGGCCGCGACACCGAACAAGTGCAGCAGCACGTTCAGATCGGCTCGCGCATCCTCAATCTGTCGAAGTCTCCACTGCTCTCAATGGCGTCGAGAATCGCGCTGTCTCATCACGAAAAATGGGATGGAACCGGCTACCCGCTCGGCCTGGCGGGGGAAGCGATTCCGTTGGAGGGACGCATCACCGCCGTGGCCGACGTATTCGACGCCCTCAGCAGCCGACGCCCCTACAAACCGGCCTTTGCCTTGGAAAAATGTTTCCAGATCATGGAACAAGAGCGCGGAGCACACTTCGATCCACAGATCATCGATGCCTTCATGGCTCGGCGCGAGGCCATCATCGCGACCCAAGTCGAATTGGCTGACCCGCAATGAGAATGTGGCGTCGGAGCCCGTTCGCTTCCATCCGTTGATGACCACTTCACGCGGGCACTCGTGAGAGACTGGCCTCGTTCGCGCCTGACCGCGAAGGCTGCGCCGCTGAAACGCACGCGGTGAAATGTCGCCAGCCCGGATCTGCGGTTAGCGACGACAGCAAACCCTTTCCGCGCGGGATTGCTGCCGTCCCGCGTGAGCTGATGGGCTTCCACATTCTGACCTCCGTCTCCAACTTCCCTACGCCAGCGCTTGCTCAAAGTCGGCTACCAAGTCGTCGGGATGCTCAATGCCGACCGAGACGCGCAGTGTGCTGTCTGTGATCCCCGCTTCGCGACGAGCCGCCTCGTTCATCGAAGCGTGACTCATCGTGTCTGGGTACTCGATCAGAGACTCGACCCCGCCCAGTGATTCAGCCAGTTGGAACATCCTTAATTTGGAGAGAACCTGTTCGACGAACGGTCGGCCCCCCTTCACGTCGAAGCTGAGCATCGCCCCGAACCCCGACTGCTGCCGTTGGGCGAGAGCATGTTGCGGATGATCGGTCAGGCCGGGGTAATAGACGTGTGCGACGCGCGAATGAGCCTGCAAAAACTTCGCGACGATCATCGCTCCGCGCTGATGAGCCTCCATGCGCGGGCCGAGCGTTTTGACCCCGCGTAGCACCAACCAAGCATCGAATGGCGAACAGGCCAAGCCGAGCGCGTTCACGATGTAACTGATCTTCTCGGCATGTTCCTTTTGTCGCGTGATGACGCAGCCACCCACGACATCCGAGTGACCGTTGAGATACTTCGTCGTCGAGTGGACCACGATGTCGCAGCCATGTTCAAAGGGTCGCTGGAGATAGGGCGACAGGAATGTGTTGTCGGCGATCGAGATCGCGTTTCCTTGGCGAGCCACCTCGCAAATCGCCGCGATGTCCACGATGTTGAGCAACGGATTGCTGGGAGTCTCAATCCAGACGCACTTCGTTTGGGGAGTCATCGCTTGGCGAACGTTCTCGGGGTCCCCCATGCGGACGAACGAGAACTCGATCCCCATCTTGCGAAAGACCGAATCGAACAGCCGGTACGTGCCACCGTAAATGTCGTGACCCGCAATGATGTGATCGCCCGGTTGGAACAAGTGCATCGTCGCGGCAATGGCCGACATGCCGGTACTGGTCGCACGGCAGTCGATCCCTCCTTCGAGTGCCGCCAGATTCTCTTCGAGAGCCTTGCGCGTCGGGTTACCGCTGCGGGTGTAATCGAAACCGCGATGGCTCTTCAAATCGTCCCAGCGGAACGTCGAAGTCGTGTAGATCGGCGTGGTCGCGCTGAGGAACGTCGAGTCCTTATCGACACCGACATGAACACAACGAGTCTCAAATTGCATGGCAAACATCCTTGGTCAAAAACGGTCTGGGAATGAGCGGCGGCATCCTACGAATGGCTCGTGACGGAGACAATCAACCGATCACGGTCGTCCGCCAGTTCTGAGTACAGCTTCGGCTAGATCCAAGCATTCCGGCGCGAGGCCTGCCGCGTGGAGGCTGCGCACGGTCGCGTCGATGTCGTACTCGACCCGTTTCAATTCAATCTGACCGTTGGTAATGACGGCATACGCCGCGCGCGGGTCTCCATCGCGCGGCTGTCCCACGCTGCCGGGGTTCAAAATCTGACGGTCACCCAAGTCGCGATGAAACTGAATGTGCGTGTGGCCGACGCAAACAATGTCGGCGTTGATCCCCGTCAGCCGACTGCGCCAGAGTTCCGGTTCGTCGGCGAGGTACTCGTCCATCGGATCGCGCGGCGTCGCATGGACCAGATGAAACCGGTTCCCATCGAGACTGAGCGATTCGGTGACCGGCAGTCGCGACAGGTACTTGAGATGCGAGGGTGACAGCACGTTCCAATGTTGCTGCCGCGTCTCGCCCGCCAGTTTGCGAAAGCCCGATCCGGCCGGAGGAGCCACGCGCTGCGCGACCGAATGATCGTGATTGCCTCGGATCGCCGTCGTCGCATGTTGGCGAACCCAGTCGATGCACGGAATCGGCTCCACGCCGTACTCGACCAGATCCCCGAGGAACAGACACGCGTCGAACGTCTCTCGAATTGCACTCAACGCAGACCAGTTGGCGTGAATGTCGGCTAGCACCAAAATCTTCATGCAGTCAGCATCCCCAGCAGGCAACGGTCAACACGATCACAGCAAAAGCGGCGGCATCGCCCAATGTGTCTCGCGAGCATCGCGCTCGCACAGCGACTTGCGTCTTGACGCTGTTCGTCGCAGCACGATCTAATACGCCCGCGTTCAAACTGCCCGTTCGGGGACGACATCTCTCATGGCTCGACCACTCAACCTCAATCAACTGACTCTGCGCGACAAAATTCGTGAAGCCGCTCGGCGATCTCACGAGTTGAGCGAACATTTGGAGCAGGCGTTTGTACCCAAAGTTCATGATCTTCGGAAGGTGACGCGACCAGCCGACCCGAACCCCGAAACGGCACCCGTGGCCGACGTGACCGTGCGTCATCAAGCGGCCGCCGTCTTGGAAGCCGATCAATACACCGATGGCCTGAACACCGATGTCGAAGCACTGTTTGAAGCCATCGCCGCCGAAGTCGATAAGTTGGCGAACCAAGGCCAGCCTCGGTGAGTCTTGGTGTTTGATTCCGTTCGCCAGAAACATCCCCAGTCCGAGGAGACTTCGGATGTTTGAGACCTTGCTGGAATCGGCTCGAGGGTTGTCGAAGATCAGGTCTCCGAATGTCACGGTGCCCTCGGCCTGGAGCCGGAACGTCAGCCGCTTTGCCCTTCACCGCACTACGAGATTGAATCCTCATGGCGAGCAGCCAACTCAAATCGGATAGCGAATTACCGCCCGAGAGCCAGTCCGGCTCCGGGCACGGTTCGGCATTTCCGTTTGCTTGGCGGGCACCGGCGATCCCCGTTTCCGAAACGGTGATCACGACGCTGCGGCCTCCCGCTGCGGGACCGAGCGAGCCTCCCCCTCACACCGCACCCGAGCACAATCGGCGACTCTTCCCCACGACGACCGAAGCGGAAGACGTGGCGGGATTGCGCGTCGGACACTTCACGATTCAACGTCGTGTTGGCACGGGCGGAATGGGATCGGTCTTCCTCGCCACGGATGAGCAGCTTCGACGAAATGTCGCTCTCAAAATTCTCGCACCTGGGTACTCGATCGATCCGTCCTCGGTGCAACGGTTTCAAAACGAAGCCCGCGCGGCCGCACGCCTCGATCACGACAACATTGCGCGTGTCTTCTTCTACGGTGAAGACGCCGGACTGCACTACATCGCTTACGAGTACGTCCCGGGGTCGAACCTGCGTGACGTGATCCGCGCGAAGGGGCGTCTCGAACCGGCCGAAGCGGTGAACTACACGGTCCAGTTAGCCGCCGCGCTCAGTCACACTTCTGCGGCGGGGATCGTTCACCGCGACATCAAGCCCTCGAACGTCCTCATCACACCGCAACGCCGCGCGAAGCTGGTTGACCTCGGTTTGGCTCGACGCGAAAGCAACGATGCGTCGGCCGAGTTGACGGTCGCGGGAACGACGCTGGGCACCTTCGACTACATCTCGCCCGAGCAAGCCAAAGACCCGCGCAACGTCGATGTTCGCAGCGACATCTACTCGCTCGGTTGCACGCTCTACCACATGCTCACCGGTGAACCTCCCTATCCCGAAGGGACCGTCCTGCAGAAGCTGCTCGATCATCAAGGCAAAGACGCGCCCGACCCCGCTCGCAAGAATCGGCGCGTCTCCCCAGCCCTCTCGGCCGTCGTCAAACGGATGATGGCCAGCGACCCGCGTCGGCGTTACGCCAACCCCGGTGAGTTGCTGCGTGAACTGCTGCTGGTCGCGAGGTCACTCGGTTCCGGAGCGGTACCGATCGACGGACAAGTCTGGCTCACAGCATCGCGCCATCAGCTTCCTCAGTGGAAACGCAACATCGGCTGGATCGCGACGGCAGCCGCGCTCGTGCTGCTCGTCGCAGCGATGGAACGTTACCCCGGACTGATGCAGCGAATTGAGTCTCGTGTGACGACCAAGACGAACGCAACGTCGTCTCCATCTCCGTTCGCGCCGACCACACGATCCGATCCCGCGACTGAGCCAGACCGCGACAGCAAACCCAAGTCGCGCAGTGCTGTGCGCGAACCACAGACCGATGCGAAGACTTCTTCGTCCACAGTCGTCGCAAAGTCGTCGTCGTCTGGAAAGTCGAAGAGTCCGTTAGACGATGCGATGGCGGGAGTCAAAGCGGGACCGCCGATCGCGCACGATCCCGATTCGCCCGACGCAGAGGGCTCCGTCGGGATGTCCGGCAGCAGCGTGCTGCGGCCAATCCCACTCGACCCCAAGTTTGCAGAAGGGATCTTCGGCTCGAAAGACCTGCCGTTGCTGAGCGGCACACCGACACCACGTGGCAATAGCAGCGGTGAGACCACTTCGAAGCCGATCCCGAAGCCACCCATTCCCGGTCAGGAAGAGCCTTCGTCGCCAGCCGTCGCCAGCAAGGCTGTTCCCGCCGTGGCCGAAACGCCCGCTTCAACAGTCGTACCGACGACCGCAGGTCCAATGGTGGCTGCGGGACAAGTCGTCTCACTTCTCGATGGCAAGTCGTACGGCAGTCTCGAAGCGGCCTGTGCCGAGGCCAAGGACGGCAGCATCATCGAGCTGCGTTACAACGGCAGTCGCGGTGAAGTTGAGCGACCGATTCGACTGGCGAACAAGAAGAACATCATCGTGCGCGGCGGCATTGGCTTCCGTCCGACGATCGTGTTTGCGCCGACGGAACCACTCGCCGATGCGACGCAATCGCGCATGGTCACGGTCTCGGGCGGCTCACTGGAACTCGTCAACGTCGATCTGGTCTTCACCGTTCCTGAGCGAATCGCCGCTGACCGCTGGGCCTTGTTCTCGCTCGAACGTCCCGAAAAGTTGCAACTTCAAGGCGTGACGATCACCGTCGCGAACCCGAACGCCCAACCGGCCTGCGTCGTCGAACAAGTCGCAGCCGCCGGTCAGGGACTCGGCAACGTCGGCATGATGAAGAACGGGATGCCCGCCGAACCGCCGCGAGTCTCCATTTCGGAAAGCCTCGTGCGCGGTGAGGCCGATTTGTTTTTCCTACGCGACGCCGTTCCTGCTCGCTTCCAGATCAAGGATGTCGTCGTCGCACTTCAAGGATCGCTCTTCCATGCGGTCTGTCAGTCCGAGGTGACCAATGCCGAGACCGATCGCGTCACGCTCGAACTCGATCATGCGACCTGCCTCTTGTCGCACCATCTGATTCTGAGTGAAGGGATCGACAACCTGCCCGATCGAACTCCCCCATTGCTGGTGATCGCCAACAACAACATCGTGTCGTGCGGAGCCAAGCGAACACTGGTCGCGATGAAAGACGCCGCAGACTTGATGGACTTGCAACGGCAATTCGTCTGGAAGGGAGACCGCAACTACTACGACGGCCTCGCCGTCTTCTGGCAATTGGGCGGTCGTCAGCCTTCGTCGATGACGCGACAACTCGACTTCGACGCTTGGCGAAATCACTGGCTTGGCAACGAAGGGATCGGTTCCTCGAATGCCGTTGTCGTTTGGAAATCTAAGCCACTCGAACGCCCCTGGACGAAGCTGGCCGCCGATGCGGTAGAGCTCAACGCGATGGCCACTTCTAATCCCGCCGTCAACGGCGCGAGTGACCTCACCAACGCTGGCGCCACGCTCAACAAGCTGCCCCCGCCCGCCACCAGCGACCGCGAGGACAGTTCCCAACCCGATTCCGAAGAACAGTCCCCCGACTCCAAATGAGCATTCAGGTCACCGGCAGACGAGTCACCCACAGCGTCAGCGAAGATGCACTGTGGGGCAAGTTTCTAACCTGCCAGTGCCCCACGAAAACCCGAATCTCTCGCGCATGAACTGGCTCACGATGGCTGTCGAACTGCTGCCGTTCTTCGCGACGATTTCGCCGCTCCTCGGCGCTGCTGCTGTCGCTGTTGTCTCTCGCTGGAAAGCGGCGTGGACACGCGCGAGTGCCTGTACGAGTGCCACACTGACAATCGTGTTGCTCGGTGCCGTCGTTGGGAATTTCGATTCGCACCGCGTCGATGAACGAGGTCGAACGGAAGTCTCGCAAATGGTCACGAGCTTCGACGGACTGGCTCAATCTTCGCCCGCACGCGTGTCAAAAACTCAGGCGCACCGCTCCGCTGCACCGATGTCAGACGCGCTGAAGCTCGGTGCGGACGGCAACGATGAACGAGTTGCTCCGCGCGGCATCAACGTGCGTCTGGCCTTCGGGGTCGATGGCGTGATCCTCTGGCCCGCCGTGTGGATTGCACTGGCGACACTCATCGCGTTGTCGCTCCCCGGCAACACGGCGGCGGCGACTTCATCGGCCTACAGCATCGCACTCTTGATTGCCGAAGCAGGGTTACTCGGATCACTCACCGCGCGCGATCTGATCGTGTCGTTGCTGTCGTGCGAAGTCGCGTTCCCCGCGCTCTATTTCTTGATCGGTCGCTGGGGTGGAGCGGAACGTCGGAAGGCTGCCGAACGACTGCTGATCTTTCAGTACGTTGGCTGCGGACTGACGCTGCTGGGGACGACGCTCATCGCCGTGTCGTGGCCGTGGGTTCGCAGTGACTTTGACGTGAGACGCAGCCCACTGACGTTCGATCTGTTGAGTGTGGTCGATGGCCTGCGGTCGATGGTCTCTCGCAACGAAGTGGCCGTCGAAGTGTGGAGTGATGTCGCACCGTGGGCCTGTCTGCTACTCGGGCTTGGCTTCGTACTGCGATTCCCGGCGTTTCCGTTTCAACGTTGGTACACGCACGCGCTCGAAGAGGCTTCCACCGGAGTCGCCTGTTTGCTGGCGATCGGACTGCCGCAGGTCGCCTTCTGTGGTTGGGTTCGCTTCGCGATGCCCCTCTTCCGAGAAGAGGCGATCGAACTCTCCGCGTTGCTCGGGGCCATCGCGGCGGTCGGAGCGATTCACGCCGGACTGAAGGCTGCGTCGCAGAGTGACCTCAAAAAACTGGCCGCCGCTCTGTCGATGAGTCAGCTCGCGCTGGCACTGCTCGCATTAAGACTCCCGTTGCGCGAGGGTCTGACGGGAGCGTGGTTACTCGTGCAGTCACAGGGGTGGGTGACGATCGGATTGATGTTGTTCGTCGGCTTCGCTCAAACGCGATCTCAACGTGGTGAAGTCGAAACCATTGAGGGACTCGCCTTCGATCAACCGAAACGCGCGGTACTGCTCGTGCTGTTGTTGGCCGCATCGGGAATGATGGCCTGCCCCAGTGGAGCCGGTGTGTTACTCGCGCTGTCGCAACTCACGTGGGAAGCGACTCCCTATGCAGCCTGCGGGATCGCAACGTGGCTCTTGCTGTCGTGGTCGCTACTTGTCACCGCTCAACGCATTCTCTTTGGGCGAGAACGCTCATCCACGGCAACGCCGTTAAGATTCGGTACGGTAGTTCACTCAAAAAAATCAACTGCCGACAGCATCGAGATCACCCGCGATCTGGAACTGCGTGAGTGCTGCGTCACGCTGCCGCTCGTTCTGTTGGTGGCTTGGCTGACACTGGCCCCACAGGTGATCTTGCAGACCGGCGACTCAACCTGGTCGCACCTCCTGCAATCGAACGAGCCGCGTGCAGCCGATAGCGACTAGAAGGAAGCCGAACTCCGACTGCCTAAATTAATGACAGCGGCCCGGTCGAGAGGTTTCTCTCGACCGGGCCGCTTCAGTTCGCTGATTGTATCGAGCCAACTCCGTTACGGGCTGGGGACCGGCGGCAGTGAGGCATCGTCCATCATGGAGGCGGGAACCAGATCCAAGTCGAGCGGGTTGGCGGCAGCACCATCGCCACGAATGACGAGGATGTCGGCATCGACCGCCCCGGCGAGGGCGATGTTCGGCAGAGCGATCCGCACACCCAAGTCG
>JAYTXB010000845.1:0-6293 GCA_043743205.1 Schlesneria sp. | reverse complement strand
CAGACAGGAAGCCACGGCGGTTTAGACGATCAAAATGGCCGGGATTACAGTTCAGAGACATGACAAGGACTCCACTCGAAACGGGTTGAGAAAAGCCAGAATGTTCCAAAGGTTCACAGTTTGAATTGCATCGGGTAGGCAGCCAAGTCGGTTGGCTGTAAGTCGGCGGGGATCAACTCGCGAATCAATCGTATTCTTCGCGAAGCGGGCGTATTGACACGGTGGGAATCAGACCAAGAACCCTCAGGTTCTCACCTCGTTTGATTGGCACTTTGCAGGGCGAGGTTACAGGTTTCTCGGTCGGGAGGGAGGGATCGGCAGTATTCGGCAGGTCAGCGGGGCCGCAGACTAACGTCGTCGCATCGAAACAGTCAAGTGGATACATCGACCACCCGGCGTCTGCCGGAGAAGTTTTTCGGGTTGTAACAATCTCTCGGCAACGTCCATTTTCACACAAGTCCGCCGGAAACCGCAGCCTTGGCAGCGAGAACCCGACCAACCCATGCGGCTTGCGGACTCGACAGCGGGACCACCGGCGGCTTCGAGTAGTCCAGAATCAAGTCGTAACCAGCCCGTTCGTAGGTGAGTTCGATCAAATATTGCAGGTCCAGTGGGGCGGAAGCCATGCCGGTTCGGAGCGGAATTTCGATGGTCGGAAGTCGATCCGCCAATCGGATTGGCCAAACCCAACCGTTGGGACGCTCGTCCGGTTTGGAGATGTGAACGCGGTACTCGGTCTTCGGAAAGCCACCCGAAAACGGCGGACGAAACCCGTCGCGTAGGAGGTCGATCTCGACGAAGTTGGCTCGCGAGCGAAGAACTTCGTTTCGCTTGCGCTCGTAACTTTCAAAGCCGCTCGATCCTCGTTCCTTGTTCGCGGGGCTGAGAACTTCGATCACAGTCACGACCTCACGCGACGCCGCATCGCGAATCTCGATGTACGCCTCGTGAACATCGATCTCGGTGGCGGTCGCCGTGAACACGGGGGCGACGGCCACTGCCGTTCCGCCGCCCGTCGGGTCCTCGAACGTATCGAGTTCGATGACGGACACGTCGGGGACGATCAGCCGGTGTCGCTCCCCATCGTCCTCCATGACATAGACCCGTTCCTCAATCTGAGCGAAGTACGCGGGCCGCAAACAGGGGATAAGCAACTCGCGCATGGTCCCGATCAATCCATGATGCACATCCGGCCACAGAGTGCGGTCTTCGAGGTACGGGTCCATTCCGGGAAATGGTGACGGCATGATTGGCTCCGTTCTTAAATCAACTGCGGTAACTGGCGTTGGCTGCACCGACACCGGCTCCCGCAGGAACCTTCAATCCCTGATCGAGCAAGCACTTTTCGAGGGCGGCCAAGAACACAAGGACATTACCGGGTGAAGAGCCTGATCCCATCAGGCCAACGCGCCACGTCTTGCCCTTCATCGCGCCCAGCCCCCCGCCGATCTCGATTCCAAATTCGTTCAGCAACTGTTTGCGAACGGCCATGTCGTCGGCGCCGGCGGGAATGAGAACCGCATTCAACATCGGAAGCTGTTGGCCTTCTTTCACGGCGTACTGCATTCCCATCGCTTGGATCCCTGCCTTCAGCGCGAGATGGTTCCGCTGGTGGCGCGCGAAGCGCGCTTCCAACCCTTCTTGCAACACGATCCGCAGGGCTTCGTGCAATCCGTAGTTCATGTTGATTGGCGCGGTGTGATGGTAAGCCCGATTGCTGCTCCAATAGTCCTTCACCATTTGCATGTCGAGATACCAACTCTGCACTTTTGTCTTGCGAGCATCGATGGCCGCGACGGCCCGGTCACTGAACGTGACGGGAGCCAGTCCCGGCGGGCAGCTCAGACATTTCTGTGTCCCGCTGTAGACGCCGTCTAATTTCCACGCATCGACCTCCAGCGGCTGGCCACCGAGAGAGGTCACGCTGTCAACAGCGATGAGCGTTCCGTGCGCGTGACAGATACGGGCAATCTCGTCCACGGGCTGCGAGGCTCCCGTCGAAGTCTCGGCATTGACGATCCCCAGCACCTTGGGGCGATGCTGCTTCACTGCCGCTTCGATCTCTTCCGACGAGAAAATTTCGCCGAACGGCCGCTCCAATTTGATGACCTCGGCCCCACAGCGCCCGGCCACATCAGCCATGCGTCCACCAAAAACACCGTTCACACAGATGATCATCTTGTCGCCCGGTTCAATCAGATTGCAGACCACGGTCTCCATACCTGCGCTGCCGGTCCCGCTGACTGCCAGAGTCAATTTGTTCTGTGTGCGGAAGACCTGCCGCAGCATCGACTGCGTCTCGTCCATGATCCGCAGGAAGTACGGATCGAGATGCCCGACTGTCGGAGCGGCCATCGCCAGCAACACACGCGGATCAATCACGCTCGGCCCCGGCCCCATCAGAGTTCGTTGAGGAGGAGCAACGGGATCGGGAATGTTCGTCGTCATGGTGTCAGGCTCTTTCAATTCGGGCTGTGTCAGGAGGAAACGGTGTCAGAGGGAAACAAGCTCAAGGGAACAAAGCGGAGGAACTGTGCCGAGTCAAGATGGCGTCGCTGCCGATCAGATTCAAGACCAAGCGACGGCGTCGTCAGCAACAGTCGCATTTGATGACCGGCGAAACTTCACTCACGCGGCTGCTTTATCGCGCGCAGCTCGAACTGACTGGTTTGGCCGTAGCGCCAATGGCCTGGGTGCGAACTATCGGTTTGCCCGCGTACTCTCCCACGCCGTGGGCGTCGAGGCTAGACGTGGAAACGTCTCATTCGTGCCCACGTGAGGTATGTGTCTTGAGGTGATCTCACCGACGAAAGACACCGAGTTCGCAGTCTGCCTGAAAGAAAAAGTACTCGAAATCGCTGGGCAGCGTTCGGTACTCACAGGGCGGTTCAGTTCTTGACGCGGCAACAGCCGTAGGGCGAGTCGAGTCTTCGAGGCTCACCCTATGTGCTTAGGACCGATGCCACAACCACTGTCAGGGTCTTAGTCTCGTTCCCAAGCTCCGGCTTGGGAACGCACGCCACCAAGCTCCAGCTTGGCGAGTCGCAAGGTTCGGGATGACAACCCCTCGACCGCGAATTCATGATCCGCGAAGCTGGAGCTTCAAAATCGAGCGTTCCCAAGCCGGAGCTTGGGAACGAGGAAAGATTGATGCCGCCAGTGATTGATGCGCCGATCCTTGCCGCATTGGGTGAGCTTCAAAAGCTCGACCACTTGAAAAACGGAACCGCCCTGATCGTGCCCAGCATCTCATGTGCTGTCTGGACAAGCAGCCGTTACAGTTGCCGAAGGAGACTTGTATTTGGTCTGCTGCTATGAGGACGTTTCATGCCTGAACTCTCGCATTTTGACGAACACGGTGCTGCGCGGATGGTTGATGTCGGCGCGAAGGAGATCACTGCTCGCATGGCTCGTGCTGAAAGCTTCGTCACGATGCGCCCCGAGACACTGACGCTGATCCTCGACCAGCGAATGGCCAAAGGAGATGTCTTCGAGGTCGCAAGGTTGGCAGGAATCATGGCGACTAAGCGCACGGCCGATCTCATTCCACTTTGCCATCCGCTCGGCATCGACGCAGTGGATGTTTCGCTCGCCGCCGTCACTGACTCTACCGTCCGCATCGAAGCGACCGTACGAGTCCACGGGCGCACGGGGATCGAGATGGAGGCTCTCACTGCCGTCTCGATCGCGGCCCTCACGATCTATGACATGTGCAAAGCGGTCGATCGCGGCCTGACACTCGGCCCCACTCGCCTGCTCGAAAAGTCGGGCGGCAAGAGCGGACGCTATGTGGCAGTCGAGTAACCGAATGATTCACGCCACACGCTTCCCAAATCTACTTCGCGCTGCAAACTTTGATACCTTCCGAGCGGTGAACGTGAGTCCTCCGGTTCTTCACCCCAAGCGCCGGAGGACTCACGTCCACCGCTCGAAAATGTGTCTCTTGTTACCGTGCGAGTCATCATCTCCACCTCTTCACTGTCGTCCCCGCTTTTCCGCGACCTCCGCGTCATTCGTGTTCCATTCTCTGGATGTTCTTCTCATGCCTTTCCCGCAATTTGACCGTAGCAAACTCAAAATTCTGCCGCTGGCCGACCGCATTCACGACTTGCAGCGCGACAAGATCAGGATCGCGCCGGATGGTCCACGCATTCCCTTCGAGCATCCTGCGCTACCGATCCTTGCTGAGCGAATCGTCGCCGCCAAGCAGAACAACCGCGCCGTGATGTTCATCTGCGGCGGGCACGTGCTCCGCGCAGGCAACAGCGCGTTGCTGATCGACTTAATGGAGCGAGGTCTTCTCACGCATCTGGCTCTGAACGGAGCGGGGGCAATTCACGACTTTGAACTCGCGATGATCGGCCAGACGTGCGAGAGCGTCGCGAAGTATGTCAGCGAAGGGCAGTTCGGACTGTGGAAAGAAACCGGACGACTGAACGATGCGGCCGTGATCGCTCAACGCGACGGGATCGGTTTCGGTGAGGCACTCGGGCGCATGATAGTCGAAGAGCAGTTTCCCTACGCCGATACCAGCGTTCTCGCGGCGGGATATCGACTCGGCGTCCCCGTCACGATCCACGTCGCGATCGGACAAGACATCATCCACGAGCATCCCAACTGCGATGGAGCCGCGACCGGAGCCGCCTCGTACACCGACTTTCTGATCTTCACCGAGACCGTCACGCAACTCGAAGGGGGCGTGATGCTGAACATCGGCTCAGCCGTGATGGGACCGGAGGTCTATCTCAAAGCTCTCGCGATGGCCCGCAATGTTGCTCATCAGGAAGGTCGCGTCATCCGCCACTTCACGACGGGCGTCTTCGACCTGCCGCACCTCGGCGATGACCTCTCGACCGAAGCCCCGAAGCACGACCCGCGCTACTACTTCCGCCCGTTCAAAACGATCCTCGTTCGCACCGTGGCCGACGGTGGCCAAAGCTTCTACGTCCAAGGCGACCACAAGGCCGCAGTCCCCGCGCTCTACGACGAGATCGGGCGGAAGGAGTCCGGGGGCGGGAGTCAGAAATCAGAATGAAATGAAGTTCGTGTTGACTGGAGGCGGTCAGGCAAACTCTCGTAGTTAGGCGAGCGGCAGAAATTGTCAGATCGCGATGTAGGATGGGCACTCTTGCCCGTCCGGATTTCTGTCTTCCAGCCGGGACGGGCAAGAGTGCCCATCCTACAGGGACATTTCTACTTGCCGCTCGCCTTACAATCGCCTCGCGATTTGGCCATCTCGTTGTTGGAGTTGATTCATGAAAAGCCCGTTCCCTGGCATGGACCCGTATTTGGAGACGCGGTGGTTGGGAGTGCATACCGCGCTCGCCATCTACACGGGTGATGCGCTGAATCGCCTGTTGCCTGCGGGATTGTTGGCCCGATCTGAAGAGCGGGCGATTGTGGCAGCGGACGACGAGGATTGGCGTGAGATCGGTCCCGACGTGTTCGTCACCGAGCGCGGCTTGGCGGAGCCATTTGCGGAGGCGGGAGGGGTGGCAGTGGCGTCGTCAGTCTGTGTCCATTTGTCGCGACTGCCGATCAAACAACGGTATCTCGAAATCCGCGACGCACGATCGGGGGGCAAGGTCATCACCGTGATTGAGTTTGTCAGTCCGACAAACAAGCGACCGGGTGAAGGGCTGACGAAGTATCGCCAGAAGCAGGACGAGTGCCGAGAATCGGGAGTCAACCTCGTCGAAATCGACCTCACTCGCGCTGGGAACCGCGCACTGATCATGCCGATCAACCGATTGCGACTGCAGGCACGCACGACCTATCACGCTTGGGTGAGTCGAGCGACCGAGCCTGATAAGGGCTGGGCCTATTGCCTGCCACTCGCACGACGACTGGACGCGATTCCAATCCCGCTGCGTCCCACCGACCGTGACGTGTTGCTCGACCTGCAACCGCTGATCGATCAGGTCTATGAAAACGGTCGCTATTCGGAAGACCTCAACTACGCTGAGCCACTCATCCCGCCACTCTCCGACGAAGATGCCGCGTGGGCTGCGGCGGTGTTGGCTCTAACGTCAGTCCTCGGAAATTGAGTGACTCACATGAACCATGCAGCGCTAAACCCGAACTCGGCACGCTGCCGCCTGACCGTTTAAAATTGGAGACTTGATGGAACTCAGTCGTCTGAATGAATTGCTCGATCAGTTTCCGCGTCGTCGTGTGGCGGTGTTGGGAGACTTCTTTCTCGACAAGTATTTGGAGGTCGATCGCGGGCTGGATGAGCCAAGTGTCGAGACCGGTGTGGTGGCGTATCAAGTGGTCCGCGTGAGACGCGCGCC
>JAYTXB010000844.1:0-1990 GCA_043743205.1 Schlesneria sp. | reverse complement strand
CGACCACTTTCATGGCGAAAATCACTACGACCGCGCTGGTCCATTTCATGACGGCTGCGCAGGCGATGTTTCTCAATTTCACCGTGACCTCGCGGTAGTTCAGGCGCTAGTCTAGTCAGGTAGCGAGTCCACCGGGTGTGGAGCCTTTCGCTTTCATCGCGGTTGCCGATTGTCATGACGAGTTGCGTGTTGGTGCCAAACTGACTTGAAGGTGAATTGATGAGCGGAACTCTGGTTGAAACTCCACTGACGGACGAAGAGACGCTCGCGTTGGAACCTACTCACGGGCCGGACTTGTCGGTGCTGGAAGATCACACGCCGGTCTACCTGCGTGGGCCGCGTGCGTTGGCGGGACTGACGCTGGCGGTGGGGTTGGTCTTTCTCTTCTTCTGCCTCAGACCAATCTGGCACACCGACGTGTGGGGGCATCTCTCTTACGGTCGTTTGATTTGGCAAACGCAGTCGTTGCCTGTGCATGAACCGTTACTGCCGCTCGCGAAGGGGATGAGGTTCGTCGATACCGCGTGGCTCAGTCAGTTGATCGGCTTGGGAGCGATCAGCCGTTGGGGAGTGCCCGGCTTGCAGGGACTCTACGCGGTGTCGGTCTCGCTCTGTGCGGGGCTGCTGGCGTGGCGCGCTTACCGCACGAGTCGCAATGGTTGGTTTGGTCTGGCCGCCGTGATGGTGTTCCTCGTTGTCGGGTGGAGTCAGTTGCTGGTCTTGCGACCGCAGTTGGCCGGGTTGGTCTGTTTCGTCGCGTTACTCGCGATCTGCACGAGTCGTCGTCCGCGATCGCTCGAGTGGTGGTTGGTGCCGTGTCTGTTCGTGGCGTGGGCCAATCTGCACGCTTCGTTCTTGATGGGCTTGGCGTTGCTCGCGTGTGGTGTTGTCGGCCGTGCGGTCGATCTGTTGCGTCGCACCGGTTCGATTCAGAGAGTCTTCCGCGACGATCGAGTCCGTCGCCGCTGCCTGTTGTTGGAACTGGCCGCTGTCGCCGTGTTGCTCAACCCGTATGGGATGGAACTCTATGTGGAGGCACTCCGCTTCTCCTCGAATGAGAACCTGCAAGAGCTGACCGAATGGAGTCCGCTGAACGTGCGCGAAGGTCAGGGCCAGATGTTCGCCGCCGTAGCTGTGCTGCTGGCAATGCTCTACCGCTGGACACCGCGTCGCATTCAAACGTGGGAAGTGTTGGCGCTCGTCAGCTTCGGCGCGGGGGCGTTGTGGAGCAACCGCCTCGTGATCTGGTGGGCACCTGTCGCGGCGAGTCTCGTCGCGCTGCATGGCTACTCGGTCTGGCGTGCCGCGCGCCATCTGCCACTCATTCCGGAGATCGCACCGCGAGCCGGTAAATGGTCAGTGGTCACGGTCGGCCTGCTGTTCATCTGCTTCGGCTACAGCCCGCTCGGTGTGAAGGTCATTCATGGCAAGGATCCGAAACTGAAGCAGGCGGTCTCCAGCTACACGCCGATAGCGGCGGTCGAGTATCTCAAAGAAAACCCGCCGCAAGGGATGGTCTTCAACATCTACGAGTGGGGCGACTTCCTGCAATGGAGCGGCCCGCCGGGGATGAAGGTCTTCGTTAATTCGCACGCCCACTTGGTGCCGCGCGACATCTGGCAGGCGTACATGCAGGTCATCGAACAACGAACCGGTTGGGAAGAGAGCTTCGATCGCTACGGCGTCAACACGGTCGTTCTCGACAAAGACTTCCGTGAACCGCTCATCAAGAAGTTGAAAGAAGATGACAAGTGGAAGGTCGGCATGGAACGCGATGGGCAGGTGGTGTTCATCCGCAAGAAGCCGATCTGACGTGATTGACGCATCAATCACTGGTGGCATCAATCTGAGGATCGAGGCGAGCCGGGTGCCGTGAGGCCCTGGATTCTTCGCCGAAAAGTCCGGGGCCTCACGGCACCCGGCTCACCAAACCTCGACAGTGATTGATGCGCCGATCCTGACTCACGACTTGATTTCGAAGATCGCCTCG
>JAYTXB010000843.1:0-9103 GCA_043743205.1 Schlesneria sp. | reverse complement strand
CCGGTCGAGTTGCCGGGCACTGCTGATCCCCTCGATCGTCGCGAACATCCACAACGCGATCCTAATCTTCGGGTCCACCGCGTCACGCCCGCCCGGCCTGACCCTCGACTGCCTGGATCTTCGATTACAACGGACTCAGATCGAGCGAATCGACATACCGCCCGCGCCCGATGATCGGCCGCCCCTGGGGCGCTTCAACCGAGCCTGCTTCGCGGAAGCCTGCTTCGTTCGAGCCGGATTGCGCTTCGTCGGTTCTGTAGTATCCATACACCGGTTCTAGCGCCCCCACCAAAATTACTCGCCCAGGGCAAATCCCAATAAAATCACAACCTATCCGCGACAGGAAGCGCGGGGAGGGCGTCTGAGTTTCGCCGACGCTGATTCGCGAATGATGCTCGTGGGAATATCGCGCTACCTGTCGCCGTGTGACAGAGCTATTTTGCGATCAATGGCCTTATTGCCCGTCGGCGGCACGACCGTTCGAAGCGGCAGGCTGGCGTTGCCCCTGTTTTGAATTCGGCGCATTGCCGGAGTTCGCTTCGACACTTCTCGCCCAATTGAAAATGGTGGGATCACGGCGACGTTCGAGACTGCATTCTAAGAAGCACTGGGACTTGGTTTTCTCGCAGGTCCGGATTCCATCGACGGATGCACGACCCTATTTTCTGGATGAGTTGCATCGCTTGCGATTCGGCAGTCGAACGCCTACTTTCCAAACGACGCTTACATGTCCAAAACATTCAGTTCGCTGCAAACTCGCTCTTCACAACAAGGATCACGAAATGGCCAAATCCAAATCGACTCGGGCGGAGGCTTCCAGCGACAAAGACAAAGATATGCTGGCCAACGCACTCGGCCAGATCGAGAAGTCGTTTGGCAAAGGCTCAATCATGAAGCTGTCTGAGGCTTCCACGATGACCGTGTCGGGGATTCCAACGGCGACGCTGTCTTTGGACTTGGCTCTCGGTGGGATGGGGCTGCCGCGCGGGCGGATCATCGAGTTGTTCGGCCCCGAATCGAGCGGCAAGACGACCCTCGCACTGCACTCGGTCGCATCGGCTCAACGATTGGGGGGCATCGCGGCTTTCATCGACGCCGAACATGCGCTCGACCCGCTGTGGGCAAAGAAACTGGGCGTGAACTTGGAAGACCTGCTCGTCAGTCAGCCTTCGACAGGTGAAGAGGCTTTGGCGATCGCCGAGATGCTCATCAAGTCGAATGCGGTCGATATCATCGTGATTGACTCTGTCGCGGCCCTCGTTCCGAAGGCGGAACTGGACGGTGAAATGGGGCAGTCTCACGTCGGACTTCAGGCACGCATGATGAGTCAGGCGATGCGGAAGCTGACGGGTGTCATCGCGAAGTCAAAGACGATCGTGATCTTCATCAACCAGATTCGCGAGAAGATCGGCGTGATGTTCGGTAGCCCCGAGACGACTCCCGGCGGTCGGGCGCTCAAGTTCTACAGTTCCTGCCGCATCGACGTGCGCCGCATCACGCAACTGAAAGAGGGCGACAACGTCATCGGGATGCGGATGCGAGCCAAGATCGTCAAGAACAAAGTCGCCCCGCCCTTCCGTCAGACCGAGTTCGACATGCTGGGCGAATGCGGCATCAGTTATGAAGCGGATCTGATCGACTTGGCGGCGTCGTTCGGCGTCGTGGCTCGCAGCGGCTCGTGGTACGTCTATGGCGAAACAAAGCTTGGGCAAGGTCGCGATAAGGCCCGCAACTATTTGCGTGAGCATCCGGAAGTCACACTCGAACTCAAAGAGAAGGTGATGGAAGCGTACATGGCAGGCGGACAAGTCATGCCGGGCGGCGGTGGCGACTGAAGCCTGCTGACGACCAGAGCCATCGTCAGCATGAGCGACTTGGAAAACGGATGCTTGTGCCCGTACTTCCAGTCGCGATGTCATCTCTCCAGCGCGAGCGACGGAGTGTTCGATCCCGAGTTTCTTGAGGGAGGCTGCGTTCCAAAGATGCTCGCAACGATTAGTCGTTCTGGTTTCATAGCACTGCTGATTGGGGTGAGTCAGCTCGACAGCCCGGCCCGCGCCCAAGACCCTGCGTTTGCCTTGGAAGAGACGGTCGTCAAACTCGTACAGCGAGTCGAGTCCTCGGTAGTGAGCATCGCGCGCATCAAGCCCGAGCCAGTCGCACCGCAACGACAGCAATTGAACCCGTTCGACGCACTGAATCCGCTCGAACGCCGACGGCTGCGACAGCGCGAGCAACAAGCTCCCACGGATGCCGAAGACCCCGACTTCCAGCCGAATGAGTTTGGAGCCGGGATCGTGATCTCGCCGCTCGGCAGCGAGGAGCGGTTGGTGCTGACGAACTATCACGTCGTGCGCGGCGGTCCCGTGTCGCCTGCCAATTCCACCGAGGACGGGACTTCGCTGCTCATTCGGTTTGCGGATCGCCGCAGTTGTGAGGCCGCGATCATCGCCGCCGACCCGCGCTGCGATCTCGCTGTGCTGAGACTGTTTCTGACAGATTCGGGTCTCGAATCGAGTCGTCTCAAGCCCTTGGATTGGTCCACATCCACGTCACTCCGCAAGGGACAGTTCGTGGTGATGCTGGGGAATCCGCACGCCATCGCGCGGGATGGTTCGGCGAGCGTCAGTTGGGGGATGGTGAGCAACCTCGCGCGAAGACCTTTGCCTTGGACGAATGACCTACACGCCAGACGGTCGCTCTATCGACTTGGCAGTCTGATTCAGATTGACGGGCGATTAAACCTCGGAACGAGTGGCGGACCAGTCCTGAGTTTGAAGGGCGAACTGGTCGGCATCTCCACGTCATTAGCGACGGTCGAGGGCTACGAGAAGTCGGCGGGGTTCGCGATCCCACTGGACGATCTGACGCGACGCATCGTCAAGTCATTGGTTGCCGGACAAGAAGTCGAGTACGGCGTTCTCGGGATCGAGCCGAGCGACGTGACACCGAGTGAGTTTCGTAGCCTTGGTATCGAGGCAGATCAGGGATCCGCAGCGAAGGCTCTCAACATCATTCGTGACTCACCGGGCGACCGCGCTGGGATCGAAACCGAGGACGTGTTTCTGAAGATCGCGGGCGAACCGGTGTTGTGCGAATCCGACTTGATGCGACTCGTCGGCCTTCACGCCCCCGAAACGGAAATTGAAGTCGTCGTCTGGCGGCGCGGTCGTGAGGGCCTGCTCACGATGAAAGTAAAGCTCGGTAAGTGGCCCGTGCTGGACGACGAAGGAATCATCGAGACCGCTCCGCGCTTCGCACCGTGGCGCGGGATCACCGTCGATCATCCCACCGGCCGCGCGAAGTTCTCTTCCGAACCTAGTGTCTCTTACCGTCGCGCCGTCGTTATCACGAAGGTCATCGCCGACTCACCGGCCGTCGCCGCACGACTACAACCGGGTGACTTCATCTCGCACGTCAACAAAGTCGCGGTGCAATCGCCCGCCGAGTTTCATGCGGCGGTCAAAGCGGCGGGAAGCGGCCCGATCACGTTGCGTCTCTATGAAGGTCGCACGGTCGTCGTTCGCGAGTAGCCCTCGTTCGCGAACGGCCACTCGTTTCGAGCGACAGACATCGTTCTGTCACCACGTCCTGTCGCGCCCTCTTCACTTCCCAAACTCAATTGGCTCGTTTAACGGCGTGGGCAACGCCCTGCGCGTCGATGGAACAGCAGTTCCCAACATTGTCCGACGCGCGGGGTGTTGCCCACGCGGTTAAACTCACGTTCCAAATCCGGAAGTGATTGCGGACTCAGTCCCTCTCAACGTCCACCGCCCGAACTACGCCGGAAACAATTGATTCTGACAACCCAAACTGGAGTCGTGCGTACTCATCTCCCCAAGCAACTCTCGTGAAACAAAAGATGTTCCAACCCATCCCCAAAACCGTTTTCCGGACAGTTCGGAAGTTTTGGCTTGAGCGGTTGCTTTCTCGATGGGAAATGGGACTCACAGTTGGAATCGTCCCGGGAGCAGCACTGCGAGAGTGGTCTCCGTCACAAGGTCCGGGTGATCGACATCGACGACCAATACGGCCAGGTCCGCAGAGAACTCGGCCAAGACTTGGCGGCAGGCTCCGCACGGCATCGCGCCACCGACGGTCGCGATGGCGATCGCTTGGAAACGGCGATGCCCCTGCGCGACGGCTGCGAAGAGGGCGTTCCGTTCTGCGCAGATTGTCAGGCCGAACGAAGCGTTCTCGACGTTGCACCCGGTGATGATCGGGCCAGATTCCGTCAGCAAAGCGGCTCCGACGAGGAATTGTGAGTACGGCGCATACGCCTGTTCGCGTGCGGCAATGGCATGCGAGACAAGTTGTTGGCGGTCGGCATCGATCATCGTCACACGCCTCATGAGGTCGGGGGGAGGGCACCATTGTCTTGGCTCAATGTGGTGTGTTCCGGAGACTCCACACACCCTACGAAGCAGTTCGCCACCGGCAGATCAGTCCATCCGTTCCGAGATCAGCAATGGGGACGACGCAGGCTCTGCGCGGACGTGAATCGCGTTGCGGATCATCGGCTTCACCGCGTTGAACTGAGACTCGGAGGCGAAGACTTTGACCAACGGTTGACCGAGTTCGACGCGATCACCGATGCGGACGAGCATCTCCAGGCCGACGCCGTGATCGATGCGGTCGGTCATCACGCGACGACCTCCCCCGAGATCAATCACCGCCAGCCCCAGGGCTTCGGCATTGATCCGCGACACAAACCCGGTACGAGCTGAAACGATGTCCGACTGCGAGGTCGAGCGGCGACGGACGGCGTTCAGGTTTCCACCTTGGGCCGCCACCATCTCCACAAACTTGGCAAGGGCACGGCCGGACTGAAGGTGTTCGTTCAGCATCCGCTTCGCGGCGGGACGATCATTGACCGTGTGCGTCGTCAACAGCAAGTCGGCCGCCAGTTCGCTCGTCACTTCCCAAAGATCGCTCGGCCCATCGCCCGCCAGTGTGGTGAGGGCCTCATCTACCTCCAGCGTATTCCCAACCATGCGGCCGAGTGGTTGATCCATGTTCGTCAGTAATGCCGATGTTTTGACACCCATACGCTGCCCGGTCTCAACAAGTGACGCGGCCAACTTCCGGGCGGACGACAGCGTTTTCATGAAGGCACCCGATCCGAACTTCACGTCCAATACGAGTGCATCCAAACCTTCGGCCAGCTTTTTCGACATGATGCTGGCCGTGATGAGCGGGATCGACGCGACGGTGCCGGTGACATCGCGCAGGGCGTACAGTTTCTGATCTACCGGCGCGAGTTCGGGTGACGCGCCCGTAATTACACAGCCGACGCGACTGGTGATGCTGCGAATCTCGTTGAGCGTCAGATTCGCGCGGAAGCCGGGGATCGCTTCGAGTTTGTCGAGCGTCCCCCCGGTCGCCCCCAGTCCTCGCCCCGAGATCATGGGGACGCGCAATCCGCAGCACGCAAGCAGTGGAGCCAAGATGAGCGAAGTTTTGTCACCGAGACCGCCGGTCGAGTGCTTGTCCACCACGGGACCGGACGCCAGCCGATACCGCGTCCGATTCAAGTCGGCGATGTTCCCGAAGTCGGCCGTATCGTGTTGCTCCGAGACCAACTCCAAGCGAGCAACTCCAAGTAGCTCCCTGATCATCACGCTGTCCGTCGTCAACGCAGAACTGCCCACGACCGGGGATGCGAGTACGTCATCGAGGTCCGTCGTGTCACGTCCGCCGAGTGCCAACTCAGGCCGACTGTCGATCCGAGTTGAACCGTCCATCAACACCGTCGGATTCGCGAGAGGCGGCGCAGCTCCGCTCGAAGGTACGACCTTCGGCGGCTCCAGCTCGGTCGTGTCCTTGCGTTGAACGACCGATGACGAATTCTGACCGACACCGAGCTTCTGACCGGTGACGGCTTGGATCATGGCGGTGTCGTCGCCATCGAGCCGTGGTGCAATGATCGGTTCGCTGCGAGTAACCGTAGCAAGCTCATCTGAGGCGGGCGTGGCACGAGGCCAGTCCAGCTTCTTACCCGAGGCCAACATGCACGCAGTCAGTACGGTCGTCTCAGCCGCCGTCATTCCTTTCAGATAGATCGCCATCGCCAACGCGGCCATCTGATAATCAGGAACCGCTCCCGTTGCAAAGCTCGCGATGAAGAAGGCAATTTCATCGGCCGCTAATTCGTGGCCGTCTCGCTTACGAGCAATGATCGTCACGGGATTCATGTCAACTTCCCTTCAAGAGCCGACTCGTGATTGGCACAACTGCTCTACAGGACTTTCACAACGTGCTGGGGTCGGGCGTTCCAATTTCAAAATTGGCCGGTGAGGCAATCCATTCGAGCGCAACAGTCCGTCGGCCAATGATGAAATTGGAACACCCGACCCCTTGATGACAACCTCACAGCGGAGTTCCGCCAACACCAGTCACTTCCCTTTCACCGGCGCGATGACTCGCGAGGCGTTCGTTTTGTTCGCGTGCAGCGTGTTCTTCGCCACGACGGCATTGATGGGGAACTCGATCGTCAGCGGGTCGCCCGTGTTGGGGTTCGATTCGTAGAACGGAGCGCCAGTGCTGGCAACCGTGATGCGGATGCGATGGCCTTTGTTGAAGACTTGGCTCAGCCAGCCAACATCGAACGCGACCTTGTGGACTTTGCCAGATTCAAGGAGCGCTTCGTAATCGAACCCGTCGCGGTAGCGCGCTCGGCGGACGTAGTCCATGATGAGCATCGAGCGACCGTCGGGATAAACGTCGCTCACACGGACGATGAAGTCCGTGTCCTTCGCGGATGAAGAGACGAACAACTCGGCCTGAACCTTGCCGGTCCACTCGACCGCCTCCGTCAGCACGTCGGTCGTGAACGTGCGAACTTCGGCGTGCGACTCGAACTCGCGGGCATCCTTCGCACCGGGGAAGGCGATGCTCGGGATCGACGCGGGCTTGAGCGGATCGGCGAGCCAACTCACCGTCGCCTCGGCGGATGAAGGCGTTGTCGCACTGAGCGACTTGTCGGCGTGCAGGTACATCGGCGTGAGCTTCGCCTCGACGGGCCAGTCGGTCGCCGTGCGCCATTCGTTCCCCGGCGCACCCTCTTCGCCCAGCGCTCCCATCACGTAGTAACGGATCGTCGGTTCCTGGATGACACCGTTGTCGATCCCCTTCAGGTGATGATCGAACCACTTCAGCAGGTGCCCTTCCATCGCGAACTTGGCGTTCTCGGGATAGGTCATCTCATTCGACTTGTTCGTCTCTTTGAAGCGGCCATGCAGCCACGGACCGATCAGCAGTTGCTGTGTCCCGCGCGACTTCGCTCCGCCGCGATGTTGTCGTCCGACGTAGCTATCGACTGAGCCGACGCACATGAAGTCGAACCAACTGCCGACCGTGAAGCAGGGGAAGTTCATCTTGTCGAAGTGCCGCGAACAATCTTCGTCCTGCCAATAGGCGTCGAAGTTCGGGTGCTGATACCACTCGGCCATCAGCTCACGGTTGTGTTCGGGGACGCGAGCGACCTTGTCCATCCCCTTGAACCGCTCGGGCCGCGTGATGCCGCCGATGCGATAGCCTTCGTGATAGAGGCTCAGCCCCGTGTCGATCATGTACTGCGCGGCGAGGTGCGGTGGCTGTGTGACCGCCAAGAAGTTCTGAGCGAACCCGGCTTGAGAACTCCCAAACGTCCCGACTTTTCCCGTGGACCACGGCTGCGCTGCGAGCCACTCGACCAAGTCATACCCATCTTTCAGATCGCCCCAGCCGAGCGCTCGATATCCGCGCCAGACTCCTTCCGATTTTTGTGAGCCACGAAAGTTCGCTAGCACTGTCACGTACCCGCCGCGAGCCAATTGAGCGAACGACTTCTGCGTGCCGGGATCGTTCCCGTTGGCATACCGCTGTTCGAGCAACACCGGCCACGGCCCCGTCCCCGGCGGCGTGTAGATGAACGCCGACAACTTCACGCCATCCCGCATCGGGATCATCTCGTGCTTCTCAGTGACGCCACCCAAGTCCACCGGATCGGCTGCACGCAGCGCGGCCGTCCCCAGAAACAGAATGCAAACGATCGCGGCACTCAGGCGAATTGTCGTCATGCGCGGTTCCTCAAAAATGTGTTCGAGTCGGCTCCCCTCAGGCGGGGCGGATGATACTCTGGCCGCTCGAATTGGACGACTCAGAGGAACGACTCCGATCACGCGAGGGGATTCGTTTCATGATGGTTCCCACACCAGTCCGGCGGTTCCTCAACGAAAACGAAGGGTCAAGGAGACGTTGCAAAGTCGCCTCGGCAAGGTAGCCCTGTCGCTCCGCGACAGGAGGCGCGTTGCAAAGTGAACGCTGCAATGACGAATCAGTCATCAGAAAGCATCGGCATCCTGATTGCGCCCACGCCACCTGTCGCGGAGCGACAGGGCTACCATCAATTGGCAACTTGCTCGACAACGCGAGGACTTTCATGCACAGGCTCTTGACCACTTTGGTGATACTGCTCTCTGTAGTCGCCTCGACAGCGTTCGCTGCCGACACACCGCACTTTGAACGCGACATCGCTCCACTGTTGAAGCGGCACTGTGTGAAGTGTCATGGGCCGGTGAAGCAGGAGGGAAAGCTCAACCTCTCATCCACGAGTGGCCTCATACGCGGAGGTGAGACTGGCGCGGCCCTCGTGCCGCATGACGTGGAAGCGAGCCTGCTCTGGAAGCGAATCACCTCCGACGAGATGCCTCCCGAAACGCCGTTGTCGGCCGACGAGAAGTCGCTGTTCAAACGCTGGATCGTCGCGGGGACACCGGGCCTCGCACGCGACGCGAAAGTTGCGGATACCAGCGATCACTGGGCATTTCGCAAGCTGACGAGATTGAACGTCAGCGAGTCTCCACGCCTGGTCCCCTCTCTCCCGTCCTCGGGGGAGAGGGCTAGGGTGAGGGGGCCAAACGGCGAGAACGCTTCACCAAATACGAACGGCTCCCCGTCATCGACTTCCCCGAACACCAAGCCGCTCGACTCCAACGGCCCCCCTCACCCTAACCCTCTCCCCCCAAAGTCGGAGGGCGAGGGGACAGGAACTCTCGACTCACGTCTTACTCCGCTCGACTCGCTCATCGTCGCCGATCTCGCTCGTGATGGGCTGACGCTG
>JAYTXB010000842.1:0-9760 GCA_043743205.1 Schlesneria sp. | reverse complement strand
AAAACGAGATTCAACAGGAGACGAACGATGCGGTTCAGGATGCGAGTGGCAGCGTGGGTGATGAGCTTGATGGCGATCGGCTTTGCCGGTGCGATGGCTCACGCACAGGACGACGGCTGGGTTTCGATCTTCGATGGCAAGACACTCGACAAGTGGGACGGCAATCCCGAATTCTGGCGAGTTGAGGACGGGACAATCACCGGCCAGACGACCGCCGACAAGCCGACCAAGGGCAACACGTTCATCATCTGGCGCGGCGGTGAGACGGGCGACTTTGAGCTCAAGCTGGAATACAAGATCGTCGGCGGCAACAGCGGCATTCAATACCGCAGCTTTGAGGTTGAGAATGAAAAGTGGGTCATCGGCGGCTATCAGGCCGACTTTGAAGCGGGCGATACTTACAGCGGCATCAACTACGGCGAACGCTTCCGTGGCATCCTCGCTCTGCGCGGACAGGAGACCGAAATTGGAGCCGACCACAAACCGAAGCTCATCAAGGAAATTGGCGACACCAAAGAGATCCAGACGAAGATCAAGAAGGAAGACTGGAACACCTACTACATCACTGCGAAGGGTTTTCGTTTTGAGCACCGCATCAACGATGTCGTGACCTCGATCTGCAATGACGAAGACAAGGAGCAGCGCCGCGAGAAGGGTGTGCTCGCCCTCCAGCTTCATGCCGGTCCGCCAATGAAGGTCCAGTTCCGCAACATCAAGATCAAGCAGGCGAAGGCCGACGCGAAGACCTCTGCTGCTCCGACTTCAACGAGCGGAAAGAAGAAGACACTGTTGCTCGCCGGGAATCCAAGCCACGGATTTGGTGCTCACGATCATCTGGCTGGCTGTTCGCTGCTGGCGAAACTTATCAACGAAGCTGGCCTGCCGGTCGAGGCCGAGGTCCACCCGCTCCAGAAGCAGGGTTGGCCCTCTCCCGAGAAGCTGGCATCTGCCAACTCGATCACGATTTACTCGGACGGTGGCGGCGGGCATCCCTTCAACGGGCATCTCGATGAGTTGCAGGCCCTGACCAAAAAGGGAGTCGGCATCGTCTGCATCCACTACGGCGTCGAAACCACCATCGGCAAGCCGGGGCAGGCGTTCATCGACTGGACCGGCGGGTACTTTGAACCGAACTACTCGGTCAACCCGCACTGGGACGCCAACTACACGAAGTTCCCCGACCATCCGACGACCCGCGGCGTGAAGCCGTTCAAGACGAACGACGAGTGGTACTACCACATGCGGTTTCGCGAGAACATGCACGGCGTGACTGCGATCCTGACCGACCTGCCGCCGCTCACGACGTTGGTTGTCACGGACAAGGACGGCAAGATCGTGATGGAAGAGAAGGATGGCAAGCAGGTGCCCAAGCTCAGCCGTCCCGAGAACGCTCACAACAACAACCCTCACGCTCGCAAGGCGATTCTCGAGGACAAGGCCCCGCAGCACATGGCTTGGGCGACTCAGCGGCCCGATGGCGGTCGCGGTTTCGGCTGCTCGGGTGGCCACGTTCACTGGAACTGGGGCAACGATCAGTTTCGCAAACTGATGCTGAACGCGATCGTCTGGACCTCGGGCCTCGATGTCCCCGTTGGCGGAGTCAACGCCGGTCACGTGACCGTCGATGATCTGCTCCAGAACCACGACGAACCAATTCCCGCCGACTTCAACAAGGCTCGTATCCAGGCCATGCTCGACGAGTGGAACAAGGAACGTCCCGTCGGCAAACGCGCGGCCGAGTGAGATGAAGTATTGAACCGTAGGATGGGCACTCTTGCCCGTCCTCTTGTTTAGGCATGCGGCTTTCGATCGCAACGCGGGACGGGCAAGAGTGCCCATCCTACATTCTTTCAATTTGATCTCATGCTGATCGTGGGATCGTATATCGACCAGCACCGTTCTCTCCCTTCGGAGTCCTTCTCGATGATTCGCAGTTCGCTCGCTTCATTCGCTACTCTGCTCGTTCTCGGCGCGACGGCCTTTCCTCAGGAACCCAAGTTTCAGTCGAAGGTTGTCGATACCTCGACGCCCGGACATGCCATCGAGATTGATGTCGATGTGACCGGAGCGAAAGAGCTGTATCTCGTCGTGCGTGATGGCGGGAATGGCTTTGGCTCCGACTGGGCCGATTGGGCCGAGCCTCGGTTGGTTACGGCCTCCGGTGAGAAGAAGCTGACCGAGTTGAAGTGGAAGTCAGCAGCGAGCGATTGGGGAAACGTGGCCGTTGGCAAGAATGTCGGCGGCGGGGCGATGAAGATCGCCGGGAAGCCGGTTGAGTGCGGGATTGGGACTCACGCCAATTCGGTCATCGCGTTCGATCTCCCCGCCGGGACGACTCGCTTCAAGGCGCGGGGCGGCATCGACAACGGTGGCTCGGATCAGGGAATGGGTAGCTCCGTTCAATTCGCGGTCTACACGCAGAAGCCAAACATCCCGGTGGCTCAGGCGAGTGCGGCCGGTGGTGGCGGAAGCCGCGATCCGAAAGATGCCGTCAGCGGTCTCGATGTCGCTGAAGGACTGGAAGCGACACTGTTCGCAAGCGAAGCGTCCAACCCCGCGATGCTCAATCCGACCAGCATCGACATCGATCATCTTGGTCGAGTCTGGGTCTGCGAAGTTGTGAACTACCGCCATCGCAACGGCGAGCGGAAAGAGGGCGACCGCATCCTCATCCTCGAAGACACGAACGGTGACGGCGTGGCCGACAAGCAGACTGTCTTCCATCAGGGCAAAGATGTTGATTCGGCGCACGGAATTTGTGTGCTGCCGACGCCGACCGGCAAGGGGACGAAGATTATCGTCTCGGCGAACGACAACGTTTTTTTCCTGCATGACGAGGACGGCGATCTCAAGTCCGACAAGAAAGAAATGCTCTTCACGGGCATCGCTGGGACTCAGCACGATCATGGGATTCACGCCTTCCACTTCGGGCCGGATGGCAAGCTGTATTTCAACTTTGGAAACAGCGGCAATCAGATCAAGGACAAGGACGGCAAGGCGATCATCGACCTTGCCGGCAATGAAGTGAATGCGAGCCGCAAGCCGTATCAGGAGGGAATGGTCTTCCGCTGTAACATGGACGGCAGTCAGTTCGAGACGCTCGGCTGGAACTTCCGCAACAACTGGGAGATCGCGGTCGACAGCTTCGGCACGCTGTGGCAGTCGGACAACGATGACGACGGCAACAAGGGCGTCCGCATCAACTTCGTGATGGAGTTCGGTGACTACGGCTACAAGGATCAGATGACCGGCGCGGGCTGGCAGTCGCCGCGCACCAACATGGAAACCGAAATCCCTCTGCGTCACTGGCATCTCAACGATCCGGGCACTGTGCCGAACCTGCTGCAAACGGGAGCCGGTTCACCGACTGGCATCTGCGTCTACGAGGGCGATCTGCTCCCCGAGGTCTTCCGCAACCAGATCATTCACTGCGACGCCGGGCCGAACGTGGTGCGAGCCTACCCGGTGAAGAAGTCGGGCGCGGGCTACACCGCCGAGTCGGTCAACATCCTGACGGGTGCTCGCGACAACTGGTTCCGGCCGTCGGACGTGTGCGTGGCTCCGGACGGTTCGCTGATCGTGGCCGACTGGTACGACCCCGGCGTGGGCGGCCACCGCATGGGCGACGCCGACCGAGGCCGCCTCTTCCGAGTCGCTCCGCCGAAGACTCCGTACAAGTTTCCGAAGGTCGATGTCTCCACCGTCGAAGGAGCCATCGCCGCACTCAAGAGTCCGAATGAAGCCACGCGGTATCTCGCCTGGACCGCGCTGCACGAGATGGGCGAGAAGGCCGAACCGGCACTCGCGAAAGTTTTTGAGAGCGACCCGAATCCGCGCGTTCGCGCGCGAGCGTTGGGCGTACTGAGCAAAATCAAAGACAAAGGTGCTGACTATGTTTTGAAGGGACTTTCTGACGAGAACCCCGATCTCCATGTCGCCGCCATCCGCTTGGCGAGGCAAATTGATCGCGAAGCAAAACTCATCGGTGCAAATCCCAAGTTCTCGCAGAAGTTGCCGCTGCTTTGGTGGGCTCTTGCATCTCGAATTGGCATTCCACCGGCCGAACCCACGTCGCTCCCGAAGGAGGTTTATCGTGACATGGCAATTGGTCTGCGTCATTTTCCATTCGGCATAGATTACGGTGGATCGCAGTGGGACTCCCGACAGTGGGCTTGGGCTTTGCTTGCAGCTCGACACGATGGCAAGGACCGTTCGTATCTTGAGGCACTTGGGATCGGCGCTGGCAGCGATTGGGACAAGTGCCTTGAAAGCTATTTGGGACTTCGCGAATCGACTGATGGTCAGTTCCAGAAATACTCAGAGCCAGGCTATCGCGACATCATCTGGCGCTCGCGCGGTACGAAGACTCCCGAATTGCTCGCGCTCATCCTGGCCGACTCGTCTATCAAAGCCGACGACGCACCGCGATACCTCCGCGCGTTCGACTTCCAAGCCGCGAGCCAAGAGAAGGAAGACGCGCTGGTGAAGTTGGCGTTCGGGGACTTCGGCGATCCTGCAAAAACAAAACTGATCAACACGGAGGCGATCAGCCGTCTGAAGGGGTTTGATGTCGCCCAGAACGCCGAGCACAAAGCGGCTCTCAACCGAGTGCTCGACGGCCTGAAGGGGCAGCCGCAGTTCCTCACGCTGGTCGAGAAGTTCAACGTGACGGATCGGTTCCCGGAAGTGTTGGCTCTCGCGCAGTCGAAGCCGGACGATCAGATCGGCATCGACGCGGTGAAGCTGTTGCTCGACAAGCAGGCTCGCGAACTTCTGTCGGCGGCGCTGGCGTCTGACAAAGACAAGGGTCGCACGGCGCTGGCCACGGCCACCGCGTTGTCGAACTCGGGCGATGGCAATGCGTCGCCGCTGCTGCTCCCCGTCGTAAAGAATGACAAGGCCCCGGCCGATCTGCGTCGTCAGGCGATCAAGGGTGCCGCGCGCACCAAGGCGGGAGCCGCCGAGATTCTCAAGCTCGCCGAATTGAAAGCCTTCGACGACACGTTTGCCCCCGCGCTGTCGGCCGCGCTGCAAGGTGCGCAGCTCGATAACGCGCAGAAGGAACTGGTGGCAAAGCTCTTCCCGGCTCCGGCAGGCAAGGACTCGAAGCCGCTGCCGCCGCTGGGGGAACTCGCCAAGCTGAAGGGGAACGTCGGCAACGGTCAGAAACTCTACGCGACCACCGGCAAGTGCATCACCTGTCATGTGGTCAACGGCGAGGGAAAGGAAGTCGGCCCGAACCTGTCCGAAATCGGAGCGAAGCTGAGCAAGCAGGCGATGTTTGAATCAATCGTCTTCCCGAGCGCGGGGATCAGCCACAACTACGAAGCGTGGACAGTCGTCCTCAACAACGGCACGACGCAAACCGGCCTCCTCGTCAGCGAAGACGGTGAGAAGTTGAGCCTCAAAGGAGTCGATGCCATCGTCCGCACAATCGCCATCAAGGACATCGACGAACGCCAGAAGAACACGATCTCGCTGATGCCCGCCGATCTGGCGAAGCTCCTTTCGCAGGACGAGATGGCCGACGTGGTCGAGTACCTGATGACGCTCAAGAAAGCGAAGGTTCCCAACAAGACGGCCGCGCTGCCCGCCGCCGGGAAGCTCGACCAGAAAATCAGCGTCAACTTCCGGCGCACGCCGCTTCAGGACGCGATTGCGATGATCGCCGGGGAAATCCAGGTGACGTTTGAGATCGATGGCGATGCTCTCAAGTTCGGGGGCTACACGAAAAACATGACACAGGATTTGGCCGTGAACGATCAGCCCGCCAAGAATATCCTCAGCTCCATTCTTCAGAAGTATTCGGACCCGGTTCGTCCCGAGAAGACGATGGTCATCACGGAACGAGGCGATGGTTTCGTCGTGACGACGGCGGCAGCGGCCGAACGCGGGAAGCAAAAGGTGCTGCTGCCAAGGGCCAAATGAGGGCCGATCTGCCGTTGTCCGATCAGGAGTGCGGCAGCAGGAGTTTGTCAGACCACGATGCCGGACGGGTGCTTTTGCCCATCCGGCATTCCGACTCTAAACAGGACGGGCAAGAGTGCCCATCCTACATGTCACGATCTTGAGCTTTAGCCCTGAGCTGAGCGAGGCGTACAAACGAACAAAGCCTGTCCAGTGGACAGGCTTTGTCGTTTCGATGTCGTGCGCTGCGGTCTTGTCGGCGGAGCGACAAGGCAACAGTTGGCGAACCGAGGCCGGGCATCAGATGCCGGTCTTGGCTCGGCGGAGTTTACGTCGCTTGATCTTCCATCGCCGATCTCGCTTTTGCTTGGTCGTCAGTTGTTTCGCTTTCATCGTGTACCGTCTTCCATCTGTATCTGAGGTTCATGCGGCCCAAGTTGATTCGCAGGCCGAGGAATGAGGGGGCAGAAGATAGCAAGCGAGCCGGACTCCGCAAAGCCAACGCGGGCAAATGTTCTCTTCGCCCGGCGACTCCGCTAGAGTGTGCCTCCCCTAACTAGAGTGTGCCTCCCCCTAATACGACAGCGCACATTGGCAGTTTCTGGTCCCCTCGCCCCCGTCTTCGGGGGAGAGGGTTAGGGTGAGGGGGCCGATGCATCGAAAGACTTGACCACCGAAGAAATCCATAATTCAAGTTCAAAACACCAACGGCCGCTCAATCACACTGCAACCCAATCCCCCCTCACCCTCTCCCCCCGAGGACGGGCGGGAGAGGGGACTGGAATTGAGAACCGGCGCTGGAGTCCTCCCCCCTGCTTGGACAGCGAACAGACCCACCCATGCCCGTTCTTCCCGAGACATTTCCCTCTGTCCGCACACGACTGGCGAGCTTGCCGCCGCTGTGCTACGGCGGATTGAAGCTGGAGTCGCGGTATCTGCTGTCGCCGTTGGCCGGGTACACCAACCTGCCGTTTCGCCGGATCGTGCGTGAACTGGGGGGCGTCGGATTGGCAACGACCGATCTGGTGAACGCGCGCGGGTTGCTCGACGGTAGCCCGAAGACGCTGCAACTGATTGAGACTTGCCCGGAGGATCGGCCATTCGCGGTGCAAATTTTCGGGGGTGATCCCATCATCATGCGCGATGCGGCTCAGTTGTTGGAGGCGCGCGGAGTCGATTCGATCGACATCAACATGGGTTGCCCGGTCAGTCGCATCACCAAGGTCGGAGCTGGGGCGAGTCTGATGTGCCAGGCCGATCGCACGATTGATCTCGCGCGGACGGTGGTTGAGTCCGTCAAGATTCCCGTCACGGTCAAGATGCGACTCGGCTGGGACAGCACGCAACTGACGGCTCCCACGTTCGCTCGCGAGTTTGAGCAAGTCGGAGTCGCTGCGGTGGCCATTCACGGTCGGACGCGCGAGCAGGGGTTCAGCGGGGTGGTCGATCGGACGGGCATTCGCAAAGTGGTGGAAGCGGTCGAGCGAATCCCGGTCATTGGTAACGGCGACATTCGCACTGTCGAAGAGGGTGAGCGGATGTTCGCGGAAACCGGGTGTCACGCGATCTCGATGGGGCGCGGCGCGCTGGCCAATCCGTGGCTGTTCCGGCAATTCGTCGAGTGGGAGGCAACGGGTGAGGTCTCAGCGGCGGGGACGTTCGATGATCGACTGGCGCTGCTGAAGCGGCAGTTCGAATATGCCGTCGAGCAGCGCGGGATCGAGCGTGCGATCACGTCGTTCCGCAAGATGGCTCATTGGTATTTGAAGGCCATGTGCGTCTCGGCCAGCTTGCGAAACCAACTCCAAGAGGCGCGGACGCGACAAACATTTGACGCGGCGCTCGACGACATTGCCACACACGGCCCCACGCGCGGTTCGCGTTCGGGTCTGCTCCCGAGCTTACACATTGCGGTCCCGGCTGGTCCCAATGCGAATTGGTAACGACGATCTCAAGGCCTTCCACGTTTCATCCCTTTCTCAGCGACAGTCTCATTCATGACCGCGAACACACTCAGTACCGCGATGACCGACGAGGGGGCGGAGCGCGTCATCGAAGATGTGGCGTGTACGGTCTGTGCCTGTGTGTGCGACGACCTGAAGATCACGGTGCGGGGCAACCGCATCGTGCGGGCGGAACGTGCCTGCGCACTGGCCGAACCGTGGCTGCTCGGCCAGAACAAGATTGAAGTTCCCGAGGCGACCGTGCGGGGGCAAGAGGTCACGTGGGATGCGGCGGCGCGCGCGGCGGCCGACCTCCTGCGCGCCTCGCGTGCGCCGCTGATCTATGGCTTGTCGCGCAGCAGCACCGAAGGTCAACGGGCCGCAGTCGCGCTCGCCGATCGACTCGGAGCAACGATTGATTCAACGGCTTCCGAAGGCCACGCGCCGTCCATCATGGCGATGCAGCAATCGGGGGAATCGACGTGTTCGTTGGGTGAGATTCGTAACCGGGCGGACCTCGTTATCTACTGGGGCAGCGATCCGGTCGAGTCGCATCCGCGCCACATGGAACGGTACTCGATGGACCCGACGGGGCTACATATTCCTCATGGTCGGGCCGACCGAACTCTGGTCGTCGTCGATCCGCAGCGAACGGCGACGGCGGACTTGGCCGACTGGTACTTGCCCATCGAAGAGGGACGAGACCTTGAAGCCTTTTGGACTCTACGCGGGTTGCTGCGCGGGATTGAACCGGCACCGCACACGAACATGGGACTTCCGCTGGATGAATTGCGGCGGTTGGCCGCGCGGATGAAGTCGTGCCGGTGCGGCGTCATCTTTTTTGGATACGGTGTCGCACGGTTGCCGGTCGGAAATCGGAACGTCGAAGCGTTATTGAGGCTGGTCACGGACCTCAATCTGTTCACGCGGTTCCATGCGCGCCGGATGCGTGTCATGGGGGACGTGACCGGAGCCGACAGCGTGCTGTGCTGGCAGACCGGCTATCCGTTCAGCGTCAACTTGGCGCGAGGCTACCCGCGCTACAACCCCGGTGAGTTCTCTGCCGGTGATCTGCTGGCGCGCGGTGAGGCGGATGCAGTGGTGCTCATCGGCTCCGCACGCGTCTCGACATTTCAACCTGCCGCACTCGATCATCTGCGTGCGATCCCCACGATTCTGCTCGATCACGCGCAGGCCCTCTGCCCGATCGAACCGACTGTTCGCATCACGACGGCTGTGTATGGAGTCCACCGCCACGGGACAGCCTATCGCATGGATGAGATTCCGATCCCGCTGCGTCCGGTCCTGACTTCCCCATCGCCGACGGATGGAGATGTGCTGCGTTCCGTGCAAGGTTGGCTGTGAACGGGTGAGTCCCGACCCACCGACCGTGATGCCACGCGGGATCAGCGGATGGTGTCGAGCGCCGAGGAGATCAGTTGATCGGCCGCACGCACGACCCGCGAATTGACTCCGTAGGCGCGCTGGGCGGAGATGAGCGAGGTCAGTTCGGAAGTGGTATCGACGTTGGATTGCTCCAAGGTTCGTTGCCTCAATGCGCCGGCGGCATTGGTGCCCGGCACGGCTGTGATGGGGAGTCCGGAGGCGGAGGTCTCGCTGTAGCGGTTACCCAATTCGGCTCGCAAGCCTTCCGGATTGGTGAAGCGTGCCACCGTGATCTGACCAATCACGCGTTGCGTGGACGGGGATGAGCCGGTGAGTACCGAGACTGTGCCATCGGAGTCGATCGTGGTGGTCAGCGTGTCAATCGGAAACGTGATCGGCGGTTGGAGGATGGCCCCGTTGTCCGTCACCATGCGGCCCGTGGCATCACGATGGAAGGCACCGTCACGCGTGTAGACGGTTCGTCCGTCGAGTCCTTTCACCGCGAAGAAACCGTTCCCTTCGAT
>JAYTXB010000841.1:0-1965 GCA_043743205.1 Schlesneria sp. | reverse complement strand
GAGCCGCATGCCGTCAGGCTGCGGGTTTCCTGCGGCGATCAAGAACCCGCAGCCTGACGGCGTGCGGCTCGCCAAGGCCTCATTCGTGACCGCGCGAGGGATAGCAAACACAGGACGGGCAAGAGTGCCCATCCTACAAACCACAATCTGGTCTACGTGGCCCTCATTCATGCCGCCGCAGCGTTCGGAGTTGCCCCGCGTCACCGCGTCAGACATAGTGCCTGACGCGAGCCAAGGCAAACCCGGTGGTCATGTTGGCTCGCGCTCACCGCGAGTTCCCAACACGGTTCTTCGGCACCTCTACTACGTTCGTCTACCGCGTGAAATCTCACCTCCGCACCGTGGGGAAGCCAGCATGTCGAGTCGCAAGCCGGGTTATCTGATTGGCGTGATTCTGTTGGCGCTGGTGATGTCGGCACCGCAGCTCATGATCGTTTTTGCGGTTGGTTCAAAGGCGTATCAACGCGGGAATTGGCCGACATGGCACCTGCCACCGATTCCTGGAACAACAGGCGATGTCGTCTACGGCAACAACATCCTTACGCACTCGACGTTCTGGCAGGACCAGTTCATTTACGTCACGTATCGTCATTACCCCACCAACGGAACGGCGGACTGGGCGGTTTCTGCAATCAGTCCCGAGTCTGGTGAGACAACCATATTGGACATGACGGTGTCGGGGCGAGGTGGGTTTCAACCGATGTCGTTTAGTGAGCGGTTGTGGCTCGTCGGGGATAAGGAGTCGTATGAAGTGGTCGAGGGAACGATGCAGCCTGCCAACTTAGCCTGGCCTCGGAACTCGCCTTGGGATGAACAGCGGCTGCTGCTGAATGGCCAAGCGGCTTATGTTTCCGGTACGCCTCAAAGCGGCTTTCGCGTCTCGACGTTCACAGCGGGAAGATGGGGCAATGATCGAGATGTTGTACTCCCCTCTCGCTATCGCGATCTGGTGTTTCAGTCCCAGCGAGGCGCGTCTCTGACATGCCTCGATCAGGGCGATCGCGTGCATGTCTTCCTGCACAGCGCCGGACGATTGTTTTATCGCGAGGGGTTGGAGCTACAACCGGCGGACACCCGCAGCAATCCCTTCGACGGGCAACTCGCATCCGCCTCGAAGGGGGCAGGTGAGCCGGCCTCGGCACTAAGGCCCGTCAATTTCGATGGAGCTTCGGCGGGCTGGTCGCTCGTGCGTGAAGAACCCAATCGGCAGCCCTCCCCATGGGGACATCAGAACCTGTTCGGCATGATCGTCGGTGGTCAGCCCGCCGCGATGATCGTTGAGGACAATCAGGACGGCACCCCGGTCGGGACGCTCTATCGCTTCGATGGAACGAACTGGTCTGAGTTGGCCACCCAGACCTTCCCGTTTGGGGCGAACCGATTTCGAGCGGTCTCGTGCCGTGATGGAGAGAAGGCTTACATCGTCGCAACGACCACAACCGGCGCGGGACACGTCTATGCGGTCGAGGCGACCGGCCTTCGCGCGACCAAGGGGGCTTCTCAAGTATCGAATCAAACGATTCAGCAACTCATGAGCCTCGGCATGATTCCAGTAGGGATGCTTGTGCTCGGGTGCATCATTGGACTCGGCGCGTGGTTCCTGATGTGGTGGTACACAAAGTCCGATTACGGGTTCGGGGTGCAGAACGTGAAGCTGGCGTCGCTCGGTTGGCGGGGCTTGGCGCGGGTGATTGATCTCGGGCTGATCGTGCTCAGCACATTGGGTCTCGGTTGGGCGATGCTGCGCGGGTTCGATTGGCTCACGCTGTTCGAGGCCCTTAATCTGCGGCGAGTCGATCATCCGACCAAGGATGTCGCGGCGCGAGTCGCTTCGATCCTCGCGCTCTGGCTGGTGGTCGTCGTCCTCGTGCTCCTCATCGTTCAGGCACGGTGGGGTGTCACACCGGGCAAGTGGTGCTGCGGGTTGAGGACTTTGCGAACGACGCTCAAACCCTGCGGCTTCGC
>JAYTXB010000840.1:0-5493 GCA_043743205.1 Schlesneria sp. | reverse complement strand
GAGGACGTACTTCCCGCGCTGCTGTCGAACATCACCATTCACGCTTCGGCACCGATCCAGACTAGCAATCGAGCGGTTCCGTTCGAGTTGCTCGGACAGCTCTCATGGCCTCTCGCCAACACAGCGACAGGTTCGAGCCAGAACTCACCCACCTTCACCGCGAGCCTCGACAATGCGCTTCAGTTTGGGCTGAACTTCGTTACGAGCTATCGCGCTCACGAGCAGCCAGAGTCAAAGGCCATCGTCTGCTCGAAAGCGATGGACGGGGTGGTGCAGCGTTGGATTGATGGACTCCCGCTCTGGGAACCCGGCTTCGCCGTGACAGCCGAGCATCTGTTCATCGCCAGTTCTCGGGCGGAGTTGGCGCGCGGTCTTTTGACAGCAGAACCGGCTCAGAAACATGTCGCTTCACCCCGATTGGCCGAGCATGAGCGACGGTTTTTTGCGGGTACGACACAGCTTGTTTGGCTCGACTCGGCGCAGACACGGACGGCGTTGACGAAGCATTCACGCTGGATTGCCAACGCTCTGGCGGGACATTCGGAGAATTCAAAATCCGAGATCGCCTCCCGGCTGTCACACCTGCAAGAGATCCTGCAACTGTTCGATGCCGCGTTCATTGCAGGCAGCTTGAGCGACGATCACGTCCGTCTGACATTCGGCGTTGCCCTCGATTGATCCATGTTGCTCACGAATCGAAACGGTGTAAACCGCCCAACCCGCAGGAGTTCATCCTGCGACTGCGATGACCACCACAATCACTACAACTGGCATCTCTACGCCATCGGCAATGTTTCTTTAAGCGAACGGCGCTTTGTAATCTTTACGATCCGTTCTGCTCTCAAAGTGGCGGTCATAATCTACTGACATGGACGACTCCCAGTCCCAGTGAAGGATCGCAACTTTCCGGATTTTCGCGACAGAAGGTGAACGCTATGGCTCGCAGCACGGACACGATCGAGGCAGTCGAACGACGCATTCAGAATCAGCGAATTGGAGGCGACCGACGGAACAAGCCCGAACGCCGCGCCACCAGCGGTGACGCACCGTACACCGGTGAAGAACGCCGAGCGACACCGCGACGCAAGGTCGAGCGTCGTCGCCTGATCGACCCCACCACCTGCGAACGCGATTACTCGGGCGACGAGGTCGAGTTCATGAAAGCGATGGACGAGTACAAGCGAAAGAGCGGCCGCATGTTCCCGACTTGGAGCGAAGTCTTGGAGGTCGTCCGCAGCTTGGGCTACGTCAAACCGGAACTCGCGTCCGCAAATTGACACGCAACCAGAGATCACTCTGCTCAACTCTCCATCCAGAACCAACCGCCCGACTCCCCTGAGCCGGGCGTTCTTGTTACTGGCGAGACTCATACTTCTTCGTGATCGTGACGGCTACTTCCGGCCAAAGACCATGATGGTGATGTCGTCGTTTTGCGGATGGCCGTTCGCAAACTTGCGGACATCGGCCAGGATTGTCTTACCGAGTTCGTCCGCGTGGCCACCTTTGCTGGCGAGCATCAACCCACGCAGGCGATCAACGCCGTAGAGGTCCGAATTCGCGTTCATCGCTTCGCTCACTCCGTCGGTGTAGATGACACAGGTCTCACCAACCTCGATGGTTCGCGTCAAAACGTCGTAGGGGAAGCCTTCCATCACACCGATCGGCACACCGACCGCCTCTTCCCCGAACTCTTCGACAGTGCCATCAGTCTTGCGAATCATGATTGGCATGTGCCCGGCGTTCCCGATCGTCATCAGGCCGGTCTTCACGTCGAACACAATGAGGACGAAGGTTACGAACCGACCTTCGATCCCGCGAATGCACATCTGGTCGTTGATCCGGTTGATCGCTTCATGCACGTCCTTCACGAAGGTCATCACGTTGGTCACGATGGTGGCGATGCGTGACATGACCAGCGATGCGGGAACGCCCTTCCCGGCCACGTCGCCAAACGCGAGACAAATCTTCGCGCCGTCTTCCATCTCGAAGGCATCGTAGTAGTCGCCGCCGACCGCTTGAGCCGTGTCATACGAGGCGAAGATTTCCCAACCGTCCGGCTTAGGACAGGAAGTGGGCAGCAGTGCCCGCTGCACGCCCATCGCGATGTTCATTTCCCTGTCTTGCTTCTGCTTCTCCATCGCGGTCACGAGCAGCTTGGCCTGCTCATAAGACATGGCCGCTTGCCCGGCGATCGCCATCAACAGGTCGAGGTCTTCGGGACCGAACTGATTGAAGGCGTTCTGCGTGTCGATGTTGATAATCCCCATCGGCTCACCCGACAGGCTGAGGAGCGGGACGCACATCATCGAACGGATGGTCAAATTGGCGATCGACTCACTCGCTTGGAAACGCGAGTCACTGGCGGCATCGGCCGACAGGATGCCGGTCTTCTCTTCCATGACCGACTTGAGGATCGTGCGGCTGAGTTTGACGGTCTCGTCGTCTCCCGCCCGGCGGTGCTTCATTGACTTGGGAATCATCTTCCCGGTCGCTTCATCCTTGAACAGGATGCAACCGCGATCAGCATGAGGAAAGATGTTGAACAGCGTGTCGAGAATCTTCGGGAGGAGCGCATCCAAATCGGCGGTGCCTGCCAGCGCGCGGCTGATGTCGAGGACACCTTTCAGCTTCGCGGTCGAGTTCACTTCGAGCTTGCCAAAGCCGGTCGAACGATCGGCCATCCCCATGATGGTCGCGGTGTCTTCTTCCCCTTCGCTCAGATCGACGTTCATCGTGGCACTTGATGCCGAAGTAGCCGACTGACTGGGAGCAGTCACTGGCTTCGGCGCGGCGGAAGCCGCCGCGACCGGACCCTCGTACCGCAGCAGAATCGGCCCGAGCTTGATGCGGTCGTCATTGGCGAGCGTCGTGGCCCCTTCGATCTTCTTGCTGTTGACGAACGTCCCGTTGCCGCTCCCCATGTCTTCGATCACATAGCCATCGCCGCTCTTCACGACCTTGGCGTGCTTGCGTGAGACCATGTTCGAGTTGATCTGAAACGTGCATTCCGGATGACGCCCGATGACCGTTTCATCGACCGTCAACTCGAACGGGATCGCTTGACCTTCTTGGAGCAGAATGAGCTTGGGCATGATCGTGACCTGCAAACCGCGATGAATGAATCAAAATGAAAGTGGAGCGGGGGCGGATTCTAAGTAGAGCCGCAGTGTGGCGAAAGTTAGTGCCGAGAAACTTCCGAAGACTCTGAAGACTTCGGAAGTTTGATCCCTCGAAAAAGTCTCGCTCATGGCCGCGAGCGGTATTACGCCCGATTAGCAATCGCTCAATCACACGCCGAAGATCGTCTCGACGTTGCCGCGCAAGACTTGTCTTCCCAGCGACAGCGCTTGGTCCTCACTCCAGCGACGGCCGATCACGAAGTCTTGAGCCAGCACGCGCGACAGGCATTCCCGGTACATGCTGAACTTCGGCCACGCAAACTCCAGCTTGTACATGTCGCTGTAGTAACCGATCTGCTTGTTGCGCGGCACGGCGGTCAGACGCGCTCGCGTGTCGAGTTCGATGTACGGCGGCGTGTTCGAGTACCACCAATGCGCGTTCGTCACGACGTTCGGGAAAATCCAACTGTAGCTGACCAGTTCCTGGTTGCTGATCTGAGCCAACACTGAGACCGGGAACGTCACCTGCGGGAAGGCATTGAACAGGTCTTGGTACTGAATGAGCGAGACCCGTTGGTCAAACAAGTCCTGCCCCTGATAGACGCCGTTCGGATAGACGCGCCGATTGACACCGATCATCAAATCGAACGGCAGCTTGTATTCGGCGCAGTATTCGGCGAGCGTCCAGAACACGAAACGGCTGAGCGTGACAGACTCTTCGCAGTTCAAGTCTCGTCCGGCATAGATTCCTCGGATGGCACGCTCCACGAGTTCCACCGGTTCGATCTTCTTCGGCTCAAACCACGGCGGCAACGAGATCGCACACGCCCGCACGCCGTTCTTCACGAAGTGTTTGAACAAGTCACCAATGACGGATCGCAGCCCCGCCGCATCACAGAACTCAACGCCCGTCGCGTTTGCCAAGCGAGTCCGCACCTCAGGCTTCGTCAGATGAAACACGAGATCGTCCGTTCGCAGGCACGGGATGTAACGTTGCGTGTCGAACCCCGTCAGCGGATCATCGAAGTCGTTCGTCAGGAAAACGCGTTCGATCCCCGATTGCTTCAAACACTGATCTTCCCAGTCCGGCTCGGCCATCTTCGACGCGGCCTGGTCGTACAAAGCCTCCCAATTGGCGAGCGTGATCCGGTCGTCCGTGAACCCAAAAAACTTGCGGCACAGTTCGACGAGCCAGCTCACTTGGATCGTGTTGTCGAGATGCCCGAGGTACTCAACGAGCCTTCCGACCTTCTCCTTCGGATCGAGACCCGGTTCCTCGATCCGCGACTTCGGCATTCCGGCCGAATGAGCCAGCTCGGTGTAGTAGTGATAGCCCATGATGTCAGCCAACGTCTTCGACGCTGCCGAGTGCGGGTTGATGTGAGTATGCGGATCAATCAAGACGAGCTTCGTCAGTTCGTCGCACAGTTGCAGAGCAAGTTGTTCGGACATCGGAGCCTCGGTGGCAGAAGTAAAGTGACAACAAGGCCGAGAGTTTGGCGTCGGCAAGGCGGAGACGCAACCGCTTGGACAGCAGTCGAGTTATCAAGCGATAAACGAGTGCCAGCCCACGCTCTGAGTGAACCGGCCATGAGGTCGAGCGTGTCAGCACGGAGCGCGGCGCAGACTCAATTCAGGTCGCGTGAGTCTTCTGACGACGTTGCGGTTCGCATACTGTTTCGCCGTCCTGAGTGTGTTCCCTCCGCGTGTGTCGGCACGCGACCACTCTGCTCTGAATGTGCCCTGACGAGTCCAGTCCAACCAACGAGGAGTCCCCCATGCGAATTCTGCGTCTCTTGTCCTGTGCGACCGTTTGCGTGTTGTTATCGGGGGCCGCTGCCAGTGCGGTCGAATGGGGTTTGAAAGAAGGAGCGCCCGCGATTCAATCGGCGGGACCATTGGCCTTCGGCCCGGATGGCATCCTGTTTGTCGGTGACACCAAATCGGCGACAATCTTCGCGATTGGCACCGGCGACACGAAGGGCGATCCCGCCAAGGTCAACCTCAATGTCGCGGGCCTCAACGCCAAAGTGACCGAGCTACTCAAAGCCAGTGCCGCCACGATCAACGATCTCGCCGTGAACCCGATCAGTGGCAACGTCTATTTGTCGGTGACGGCCGATGCCAAGCCCGCGCTCGTGCGAGTCGAAGCCGATGCCAAGCTGAGCGCGATCTCACTCGCCAAGGTTCCGTTCCAGAAGGTCTCGCTGCCAAATGCTCCCGAAGACAAAGAGGTCTCGAACAAAGGCCGGACATCCAACCCGAGAAGCGAGGCGATCACCGACCTCGCGTATGTCGATGGCAAGGTCTATGTCTCGGGTGTCGCGGGCGGAGCGTCTCCCTCAAACGTGCGCGAAGTCCCCTTCCCTTTCAA
>JAYTXB010000839.1:0-11709 GCA_043743205.1 Schlesneria sp. | reverse complement strand
CGGAACGTCAATGGACCCTCGAACCGGACGCTAGCGCGTGCCGGCTGATGGCCTGAGGTGCAGCCTCGCTAGGACTTTGGTTTTTCAACGGTCAGCTTTCGTCGATAGATCTTCGTGCCGTGCGCGATGTAGAGCGTGCTGTGATCCGGGCCGGCGAGGATGCACGTCGTTAGTGGCTGGTCCTTATGGACCTTGGGCAGCACTCCGCAAGGTCGGCCCGTCGGATCGAAGACTTGCACGCCAAGATCGCTGGTCACATAGAAGCGACCCACTTTGTCGATCGCCATGCCGTCGCCGCGCGAGGTCGTCACATACGGCGGCGGTTCGTTGAACTTGAACTCGCCCTGCGGGTCGATCGCCAATCGCATCGGCATCGTCGGCATCTTGGCATCAAGCACCCCGCCGGCGTTGACTCGGAACGTCCATGTGTGAGCCCCGCCGTAATCCGACACCGCCAACGTGCCTCCATCGGTCGATAGAGCGATGCCGTTTGGCTTGCTGATGCCCGTATCGACGGCTTTGACTTCGCCCGTTTTCGGATCGATCCGAGTGACCTGCTGCGCTCCGGTCTCGGTGATCAAGAGGAAGCCGTCGCTCGTCACCGCCAGATCGTTCGGTTTGACTCCCTCGGCGACGACCTTCACTTCGCCGCTCGCGACGTTGATCGAGATCACTCGATTCTTCGCTCCCTGGCAGCCATACAAGAGCGTGCCGTCCGGGCTGAATTCGAGACCGCTGACGGACTCTTTCGCAAGCTCCGCTCGAGTACCGTCCGTCGCGATGCGGACGACCGACGGTGCCTTCATGTCGCAGAAGTAAACGTTGCCCGCTTTGTCCGAGCACAGCGCATCGGCAAAGCCGAGTCCCTCTGCGACCGTCTCCCAAGACTCACCGGGAATCAGCAAGTTGAGCAGCGTGAGATCGCCGCCGAGGTCGCCTTTCGTATCGAGCACCGGAGTGTGAGCGTCGTTTCGCCACAGCCACTTCATCGCCTCGGGAAACTTCGCGCCGCCGAAGTCCGAGTTGTGCGCGTACCCTTCGGCCCAGTCGAAGCGCACGTCGTAGCCCGTGTATTTCAGAGCTGACGCCATTTGCTGATTGGCCCACGGCCAGCTTCCGAAGGCGTTATCGACATCGCCGCTGGTGTCCGCCATGTAGACGCGAATGGGCTTCGGCTCCGTCTTGCGGACCAGCGCGGGATAGACGTTGCCGCCTCGCAAGTTCGTGAAGCTGCCGACGCTGGAATAGACTTTGCGAAAGAAGTCGGTTCGCTCCCACGCAGCGGTGAACGCACAGATCGCACCCGAGCTGGAACCGCCGATCGCGTGCATCTCGGGGGCGTCCGAGATCGCGTACTTCTTGCGGACTTCGGGGATGATCTCTTCCAGCAAGAAGCGGACGTAGCGATCGCCGAGACCGTCGTATTCGAGGCTGCGATTGGAGTGCTTGCCCTTCTCGCGCGGCTTCGATTTGTCGTCACCCGGATTGATGAAGACCGCGATTGTTGGCGGCATGTCTCCGCGAGCGATCAGGTTGTCGAAGACCGTCGGCACGCGCCAGCGGCCAGTGACGTTCTTCATCCCTTCGCCGTCTTGAAACACCATCAACGCGGCGGGCTGGTCGGCCTTGTATTGAGCCGGCACATAGACCGACCAATCGCGGATCGTGTTGGCGAAGATCTTCGATTCAAAGACAGGCATCTGTTCGACGGTCCCCTTCGGCACACCTTCCTTCGCGACCGCGTCGGAATGCGGTTCCCAAGCCGGCTTCGTCTCGACGATCGGGATGTTCGTGCTTTCGGCCTTGTCGTCCCACAGCCACTTCAGCGCATCGGGCAGTAAGTCGCCGCCCCACTTGCCGCTGTGTCCCCCTTCGGTCATTTCGAGCTTGTATTTGTAACCCGCAAACTGCAAAGCCGCCGCGAGATCCTGATTCCCGAGCGGCCAGTTGCCATGCAGGTTATTGAGGTCTTCGCGGCCATCCTGCAGATAAACCTTGATGGCCTTCGGCTTGTCCTTCGACTTGCGCACCAAACCCGGATAGGCCCAGCCGCCACGAATGTTCGTGAAGCTGCCGATGTGACTCAGCACCTTGCCGAATTGATCCGGCTTCTCCCATGCCACCGTGAAGGCACAGATGCCGCTCGACGAGATACCGCTGACGGCGCGCTTCGACGGGTCGCTCGAAACATTAAGCCCCTTGAGCGCGACGGGCAGGAATTCGTCAATCAGAAAGTTCGCCCACCGATCGCCCATCGAGTCGTATTCAAACGAGCGATTGCTGCGATCCTTTGCCCCCGGTGCCGTCGCCGCCACCGTGCCCGGATTGACGAACACGGCAATCGTGACCGGCATTCTCTTCTGATGAATGAGGTTGTCGAACACGATCGGAACTCGGAACCCGCCCTTCGTATTCGAGTACCCGCCGCCGTCCATAAAGACCATCAACGCCGCCGGTTCATCGACCTTGTATTGAGCCGGCACATAGACGCTGTAATCGCGCTTCGTTCCCGGAAAGACATTGCTCTCATTGAACTGCCCCGAGGTCATTTTCCCCTGCGGCACACTGGGCTGCACGACTCGATCCGGATGCTCTTGCGCCTCCGCGCGAACAACCAGCACCGACATCAACAAACACAGGCAGATCAAACGGCGTTTAAGAAACTTCATCACCGGGCTCCAGACTTGTTAGCGAGTCGTTGCACTCGACCGTTGCGATTGACCGATCCACACAGCCTTCGCGACGGAACTGCTGCGGCGGGATTCTGATGAGTTGCCGCGACAATTTCACGCAGGTTGCAAGGATGCGAACATCGTTTGTTCTCTTGTGCCGATGTGGAGGAACGCGCTACGCCGCCTTCCGCTCAAACGACCGCACCAGACCACCAACATACGACCACACTTCGAGCTTGTCTCTCGTCAGGCTGATGATCTCCTCCGGGCATCGCGACACGGCGGCAGATGCTCTCGCTCCAGGTGCGCCCGTTTTGTTGTTTACCTCACGCGGCGGAGAATGAGGCTCACTCAATTAGCCGGAACGCGCTCGCGTTCGGTTCGAGAGAGAGACGATTGAATTCCGAACCGGACGCTAGCGGGTTCCGGCTGATCTCTCGACACCTCATTTTCCGCCGTGCGAAGTATAGTTCGGTAGGGCGTCTGAAGTCTTCGGGACACACCATTCTTCGGCGTAAATAGAGTGCGTTCCGATGGATCAACGCACCCTATGTCCTGCGATGAATTTGCGGCAACTGGTGGACGCTTCGTTCTGAGCGTCGATATAGTCCGCCCCGCATTCATTGTGGAGCAGGCCTCAGCAGCAGTGGACCACGTTTTGAAGTCGGAACGTTGAGGGGAGCAGGTATCGCATGTCGCACTATTCGAGCATTCTGGTTGGCGTTGATCTGCACCACGGTGATCGAGCCGCCTCGGCGGAACTTGGCCGCGAAACGCGCGCGGCGATCGAACAGGCTCTGGAACTCGCGGCTCACTCCGGCGGCACGGTGACGTTTTGTTCGGTGCTCGAAATTTCGCCGCAGACAGCCTCGCTTATCGAGCGCGATCACGAGAACTTGTTGAAGACCGTGGAGGACTTTGCGAGTGAACTGCTCGATGCCGAAGTGAGCGCCGCCAATCGGCGCGGCATTGCGGCGGACAAAGTCATTCGGTTTGGAGCAGCCTGGGAAGAACTGGTCAAAGAGGTCTCCGAGAATCAGCATCACGTTGTTGTGATGGGGACTCGACCACGCGATGCCGCCTCGCGACTGTTGTTTGGCAGCACCGCGCAAAAGGTCATTCGGCTGGCAACCTGCCCTGTCTGGATCGTGAAGCCTGATGAAGTGCGCGAGATTCGCGAGATCGCCGTCGCGACGGACCTCGGTGAATCGTCACTTCCAATTCTGCACGCCGGTATCGAAGCGGCGCGCGCGTGGAATGCTCGGCTGTACTTGTTGCACATCCTCGAATTGGACCAGTTGTCGTACCTGTTGATTGCGGGTGTTTCTGAAGATGAGATCGCGGCGTGTCAGCAACGACTACGGAGCGAGGCCGAAGCTAAACTCCACGCGCAGCTCGCGCAGTGCGACTACAGAACACTTCAGCAAGGGGTGAAGATCGAGATCGTCTTGGGATCGCCTGACCGCGAGATCGGTCGGTTCGTCACGGCAAACGAAGTCGATTTGCTCGTCATTGGCACGCACGGACGACGCGGCTTAGAAGCGTACCTGCTGGGCAACACTGCCGAGCGCATCCTGCCGTCGATCGAGGCTTCGCTGCTGGTCATCAAGCCTGCGAGCTGAACGTCAGTTCGCTTGTGCGACCGCTGCTCTCTGGCGCGGTTCGGCTACGTTCTATTCCGACTTCCGCCCGGATCAGACATCCAAAATCTGCAAGACTTTCGGAAGTCTCGTCGCGTGTGATGCTCCACTGACCACCAATCGCTCTCCCCGTAACGAGCGATCGGAGTCAGGGCTTGCAAAGCCCCAGCCCTGCTGCGTTGGTCGTGCCCCCGCACAACTTCGCGTGCATCACGTCATGATAGCGCCGTTACAGATCGCCACTGTATTGATGTGGCATTGCGAGAAATCGCTGCTGCGTCTCACGGTCACTGAAGAACCACAACTTGCCGCGCCAAATCACTCCGACACGTGGATCGCCCAGTTCGGCCGCACGGCCCTCCTTGGAACTGACCAAGCACTGTCCATTGGCCACCGGCCAGAAACGATCGGGATTGGCCAGAAACTTTTGGCGTTGCTCGTCCGAGTAAAAGCAGACGGCCTGTCCCCGATGCTCGACATTCAGGCTGGTATCACCCTTACGCAGCCGGTTCTCATCGAGCAAACTGACCAAGCAGAAGCCATCGAAACCGAGCTTGATCGTGTTCAACGTGGCCAACGCCGAAACCGGAGTTGAGTCGTCAGCCACGTCTTGGTCGAAGTCACTGCGATCCTGATCGCTGTCCTCGCGCGGATCGTCCGGTGTGAACTTGACCAACTCCAGCGCGGAGACCAAGTCGCCCGCCGATTGGTATCCCGTCATCCGCTTGACGATCTTGAGTTCCGATGAAACCACCAGCGTCGTGGGATAGGCTTCGACGTGGAAGCCTGCAATCAGATCGGGATGCTCGTCGGCGTCCAGTTCGAGCAGGATGAAGTCTCGACGCAGACGCCGTTTTAACCGCTCGTCTGTAAACGTCAGTTGCTGCATTTGGCGGCACGGGCCACACCAGCTCGCGGTGATCTTCACCAGGATCGGTCGCCTCCGGCGACGGGCCTCATCAGCGGCCTGTTTGTAACTCTTCCGCCACGTCAGACGAGACATTTCCTGCTCGTCGGCCTGGGCGTTGGGGCGAACCGCGAACGAAGCCGCGGTCGCCGCGACGAGAGCCAACACGAGGCCCCCGCTGCGTAAGTTAGACATGCACTACTCCTCACATGTACGGCGTTCAACTCTTCCGTGATTTCGTGCAAGACAACTGGTCGAACCCGTGAACGCCAAGTTCAATCCGACCGCTGCGGATTCAAGATCGCAGAGCGATCCGAGGCCAAGACGAACCACCAAGGTAGCTGCGGTTGCGGCAACTGACCACCTCCACGAACCGGACCTGCAGGAGTGTTAAGAAAGTTTATTTTTTGCCTGAAGTCGGCTTACCAGACTGCTGGCTCTTGCATTCTTACAGCGGAATCTCGGCGTTGAAACGGCCTCGACTTATCTGGCCGTGCGACGCGTTTTGGCATGAGTCTCGTGAGCGATCAACCCGACTCCGTAAAGATGTTAAAAGGACACTTCACGAAGCCCCGTCGAAACGCAGCGGGGATTGGATTTCGCGACATGCAGATCTGCGTCGAGCGGTGATTCAACATCAAGGGTGGAGTACAACATGGCCATGAATGAACCCATTGCTTACCTGAACGGCGAGTATCTCCCGATCTCGCGAACCGCGCTACATGTCTTCGATCTCGGCGTTGTTGGCGGAGCTTCGGTGACGGAGATGGTCCGGACGTTTCGCCACATCCCGTTTCGACTTGATCAGCATCTCGTTCGCTTGGAGAGATCGCTCGCGAGTACTGGCATTGAGCCGCAGCTAACGATGGCAGAGTTGAAGGCAATCGGTGAGCGCATCGTTGCGGAGAATGCGAAGCTCATCCCGGCTCATCACGATCTCGGACTGATTCTCTTCGTCACGGCCGGGCAAAACCTGACGTATCTGGGTCATGCGGGGCGAGACCTCGCGCGACGCGCGACGGTTTGCGTTCATACGTTTCCGTTGCCGTTTGAGTTGTGGGCGGAGAAGTACGAGTCAGGTCTGAGCCTCGTTACGGTGCCGACACGTAGCATCCCCGATGATGTTCTCGATTCTCGCATCAAGCATCGGAGTCGGCTGCACTGGCATCTGGCCGAGCGTGAAGCTCGCAACATGGATGCGACTGCGTCGGCGTTGCTGACCGATCACGAGAGCCATCTCACGGAGACCGCCGCAGGCAATGTTTGGTTCGTGCGCGGTAATACACTCGCCACGCCGAGGCATCACGTCCTAAATGGAATCAGCCGCAGCGTCGTCATGGAGTTGGCGAAAGAGTTGGGACTGACCATCGCCGTTGGCGACTACTTCGCACAGGAACTCGCACACGCCGACGAAGCCTTCGTCACAACGACACCCGCGTGCCTAATGCCTGTGACGAAATTCAACGGGCAACCGACCGGCGACGGAAAGCCCGGCCCCGTCTTTCGGAAATTAATCGATCGCTGGAGCGAACTCGTCGGCTTCGACATTGCTGAACAGATGCGACGTGGAGCCCAAGATCGCAGAACCGCGCTTCCGACCGATTGATGGACGCTGTCGGATAATCAGGGCTTAGCGCTGATGTCGCAACGGCACAGAAATTGTCCGCAGCCGGGACAGCCGTTGCCGTACTTTTCTCTCACGGCCGCCTCAAGGTCCACGCCCGCGACATTGGCAATCGTGGCCAGCCAAGCGAGGACATCCGCGAATTCGAGTGCCAACTCTTGAGGATTCCCCTCGCGCAGCGCGGCGGCTAGCTCACCGACTTCTTCCATGAGCCACATGAATGTCCCTTCAACGCCGCGAGCTTCGTCCTTTGCGCCATACATTTGGCGAATGAGCGATTGCAAATCACGAAGACTCAATGGAGTGGGTTCTGTCACCATGCGGCTCTTAAGTAGGAGTGGAGATAAGACTGAATTCAAATTGGCCACTTGTCGCTTTTCGTGGGCGAGCGGCGGCATTGGAATGGGGTGTGACCGGCACTCCGGCGTGATTTTGTGAGATTGCGGGTAGCGTGAAACGGCTTTTTTGGGAACCACAAGGTTTGTGAAACGATCCTCGTGGTTCCTAGCAAGGAGGGTTGAGCATGGTCGCGAAAGTTGTGTGGGAACTCAATGTCGATGGTGTGCTGTGGGAGTTGGAGAACGTGGTGCGTTGGCTGAACGGAGCAGTGGGGACGAGACGGCGGCGACTCACGGCGTGGAGCAGGAGCTGTTTCGCAAGGTGTTGGACTGGGGACGACTGTTGTTCGGGGCGTTTCTGAGTGTGGTCGGCAATGGCGATCATGGGGCGGAGGGCACGGTGTCGAACACGAGTGCCAATGCCGCAGCCGATCCCGGCTATTCGACTTCCCCAGTCAACCCACGTTTGCAGCACCTTAGTCGCAGGCTATCTCATCGCCACGGGAGTGATCGAATGAGCCTGCCGCCACCGAATCCAAGACCGCATGGAACGCGCCGGCCTGCGCTAGAAAACTCTCGGCGTCCAAGCCATGCTCGACCTGCGCACGATCCACACCAGCGGCGACGGGGAACCCGACCAACGATGACTGGATGGTCTAGTGAACGATTAACGGGAGGTTGTCGCACCTGGCTTGGAGTACCGCCACAGAGACAATGTTCGAGATAACTCTCCTCGAACCATGATCGGAAACTGGACGTTCATTTCCGGACGATTGAAGTCAACTGTGTATTCCGCAGGCAACGGTTCGTAGGCAACGACATATGCTCGATCAACATCGGCGAGATGTTGCGGTTGTTGTGTGAAGTGACTGGGGCGAGTGATTCCATCGATCTGGTGCGCATTCAGCCCTTGGAACCGCAGCATGGCAGTGAGTTGGTATCGAGGCGTGTAGATCGGCAATTCCTCACCCCGCGCGCGAATGTATTCAGCGACTTGAGTAACAGCAGAGCAGGTTGCCGCCTGCCGTGAGATGCGATCATTGCGGATCGGAATTAAGGGCAGCGGGTGAATGAGATGCAGGCTGAGTCCGATCACGCAGACCAAGGGCGGGATGAAGGCCGATGCCGCAGACCACCGCCAAAAACGCGACGTGTTCACCGACGCGTACCACGTTGCGGCCAATGGCCAGAAGGAGACAAAGCTGACCAACGCCCAGTTCCCTTCCAGCGGCGAGCGTGTCGCTTTGAAGAGGAAGAACGTCAGTGGGATCGCGTACAGGCAAACACACACGCGCAAGCGCGGATTCTCGGAGAGCCGCCGCACGTTCCAGATCACCCACGGAAGCAAGAAGAACGGCAATGTGCCGAACAGCAGGATTTGAATGCCGATGAATTCGGCAAACGGCATTAAGCCGGGTTGAGTCCGGCCCATGGAATGTCGCCACTGAAACAACAACGGCGCGAAGTTTTGGTTGATGTTGTAGATCAGGATCGGACACGCGACGACGAACGAGATCACACCGTGCAGCACGTAACCGGGAAGCCACTCACGCCAGCGGCGACCCAGCCAAAGGAACGAAATAAACCCCGTTGGCACCGCCAAGCCCATTGTGTACTTCGACAACACGCCGGCCCCCAACAGGACTCCGCCCAGCAACCAGAGCCACAGGGGAAGAGCTGGCCGAACCGTGTTCGATAAAACTGTGTTCGACAAAACCGTGGCCGTGGAGCGGAGACCATCATCCTCAACCGGAGTCAGGCGGCAATGCACCTCGACCAGCCACCAGACATAGGCTGACCAAAACAGCAGGAGTGGTGCATCGGGCGTGATGATGACAGCCCCGAACGTGAACAGCGGCGTACACGCAATCCACGGCAGCAGATTCCGCGATCGCGACAGTCGAGCAATGACCGTGAGTACGAACGCCGATGCCAGGCAGGCGGGAACACGAAACCCCAGCACGCTGTCGCCGAAGAGGCTGGTTGACAGTCGCATGAGGTACGCCGTCATCAAGGGATGGTCGTAGTAGCTGAGTTGAAGCTCCTTCGACCAGGCCCAGTAATAAGTCTCATCCTCAGCGGGCGGGAGAACTGCGGCGAGCATCAGCGTGACACACAACAGCAACGCAATCAGCCAGCCGTTTCGACGATCAATCATCCGTTGCCATGACGATCGCGTCCTGTTCTTGATTGTCACTCCGGAGTCTCGGCCAGTTTGATGTTTCTGAACGCGAGGTCCGTTGTCGGGTCGTGACCTTGCAAGCTGAAGTGGCCCGGCTTGAGGCGTTGGCCTTCGCGCGGGTTGTCGTTCGGCTGGCGGTCGTCGGTCCAGTCGATCACCTGCACGCCGTCAATCCACGTCGTGAAGTGCGGGCCGTCGGCCACCAGCATCGCCGTGAACCACGCGCGATCGTTCGAGATCACGCGGCGAGCCGACACCCTTTTGAAGATCGCACCCGTCCCGTGGTCGTCGGGTTGAGTACGGTCGCCGTTTTTGAAGCCGCTTTGAATTTGAAACTCATAGCCGTGCGACGGTGTTTTCTCGGTCCCTTCCATCGCGCGGAAGAAGACGCCGCTGTTCAGCTTGTCGCCGTTGGTGATTGCTTCAAACTGGAAGACGAAGTTGCCCGCCGTCTGTTCCGTTTCGAGGAAGCCTCGTCCACCCGCCACATGGATCGTGCCCTCTTTCACTGCGAACTTGCTCTGCCCACCGGGGACTTCGCGCCAGCCCTTGAGCGACGTTCCATCGAACAGCGGCTGCGTACCGAGTGGCTTGAGATAGACGTTGCGGAACTCAATCTTGCCACCGTTCATTTGCAGGCCAATGTGTCCGGTTTGAAGCGGCTTGTCGGACGTGTCGGTGAAGTCGAGGACCGGCTTGCCGTCCATCTGCACGACGACCTGCGGCCCTGCCACGCGGACGTGGTACGAGTGCCATTCGCCGCAACCGATCACTGGCGTTTCAGGCTTGGCTCGCTTCACGAGGCTGCCCGTGTTGAAGCCCGACGGATGCGTGTCGCACATGTTCAGTTCATAGCAATCGACTCCCGGATCGGTCGGCTTCAGCGGCGTTCTCAAGAAGATGCCGCTGTTGCCTCCCTCAGCGAGTTTGAAGTCGCAGCGAAGTTCATAGTCCGCAAAGCGACTCGTCGTGCAGAGCAGTCCCGGCTTTCCTTCCTCCGCCGAGACGACACCGTTCTTCACGGTCCAATTCAAATCGCTGTTGGCCTGCCACCCGAAGAGCGTCTGTCCGTCGAACAGTCGCACCCAACCCGCTTCGAGTTCCTCGCGATTCAGCCAGTTGTGGCCATCGGCCATCGGCTCTTCGAGTGCGGGGACAGTGGCTTTGGCGGCGGCTTCCGTTTTGGTGGCCACAGGCTTGTCGGCCAGTACGACCTCGATGGCTGGCGGAGTCTCAACCGCTGGCCGTGTCTCGACACGCACGGCGGGTTGAGACTTCGTCTGGCTCGTGACGGGAGCTTCGGCACTGCAACCGAGTAGCAGCGCGAGTGACAATGAAATCGAGCAGGAGCAGCGTGTCATGAAGTGTTCCTCAGAGAGTCGTGATGATGTTGTGATGTAGGATGGACACTCTTGCCCGTCCGGCTTTGTTACTCAATCCGGACGGGCAAGAGCGCCCATCCTACAGAGGTGATTGCGAAACAGAGGTGATTGTGAAGCGGTGATGCCTCGCAACGCGCGTCACATCCCACCGTGATGGTCGTGTTCGTGCAACTTGGCCGCGGCAGTTTGTCGAGCGACAGCATGGAGTTGGAGTTCGGCTTCCAGTTGGTGACGTTGCACTTCAACGGCCTCATCGAACTTTTGGAGGACATTCAGCGCCTTGTCCTTTGATGCCACCAGCCCAATCAACAGGTATTGCCCGATCGCCATTCCATAGCAGACCCAACCGACTTCACCCGGTTCAATGACGGCGAGAATCGCGAAGACCGGTGAGGAGCGATTGAGGTGCTGGCAGACCACTCCTTTGAGCAGCTTGGGGATGTACCGGAGCAGGCTCCAGATCAGTCGGCCGCGTTCGAACTTCGGCGGTTGTGGACCGGGATAGATCAGGGCAAACAGCGACTGATCCGGCATACCCTCGATCACCCCGATTGCCAACAACAAACGCCCCGCCATGAACAGTAAGCTCCGCTCGCCCAGTACCTCCTGGCTCACCCAGCCGAAGACCAGCGACTCCATATTTTTGGTGGCCAGCAACAGCAACAGTGCCCCGCGAAACCACTGTTCGAGGTCCTTTTCAAGCTCTTCATCCAGGTCTTGCACCTTGACGACGCGCCGGACGAACAGCCGAAAAATCGGAATGGCGATGAACCCGAGAAACAGCCGGACGATCGGTTTCAGCAGCGGCTGAAGCAAACTCGTTGGCATCAAAAATCTCATCAGCTCAATCACGTTGGAACCTCAACGTCGCCAGTCGATGCGGTTGTAGAGGGCCAGCAGTTTGTCACCGCGCGGGCGGTTCAGTTGCTGGACGTGAGCGACGCGGCCGCGCAGGTGCGCGGGG